>NZ_KB850128.1:98696-398696 GCF_000369665.1 Acinetobacter sp. CIP 51.11 | reverse complement strand
GTCATTCTTTTGGCAGCGGTAATTAATTCAGCATAGCCTGTTCAAATCGGAATTGGAATCAGCACCTGTTCGCGCTGTGCCGATGCAACAGCAAGATCAATACCAGTTTTCTATCAAAATAAAAAAGCTGCCTCTCTTGAGACAGCTCGGTTATCTATCAACGAGGAATATGACGATTCGATTAATGCAGCAGTTCCGACTTTAGCCAGTTGATATATTTATCCTGATCCATAAAATCCGGTGCGCTCCCCAGATCCAGACTGAAATACTGCTGATTGAACTGAATCACAATCTGTTCCGTATAGTGCCAGTCCTCGATCAGCGTGAAATATTGATCCAAGAACAACCGGTTCTTGTCCCCGTTATTCATCCTTTGTAATTTTGGACATGTTTTATTTGCGACAAACTCACCGTACACCTGCTGAATATCAGCAAAAACCTGAATTGTTTGCATGACTCACCTGCTTAAATGTTATGTCGTGATCTGTGCGACCCCTTCAATTTAGCAAGCGAGTTTGAACAGCAGATGACAGTCCTATGGCAATCCTGTCATCTAAGTCAGGTTACAACTTGTTTTCAACCGCTTTCTGGTTGGCGCTGGCCACTCGTTCCATCTGCTTATTCAGGTGCAGCATTTCTTTATACAGCGCATTAAACTCTTGCACGGCTTTATCGTCATAGAACATAAAGGTGTTATTTTTCTTTTGCCATTTATGCTTTTTCAATACCGCAAATAAGGCATCGGCCTTGGCCAGAGTCTGTTTTTCAATTTCAAAAATGACATGTGCATTACTATTTTGCTGACTGTCTTTCAGGGTCAGGCTCAGTTGCTGGCGATAACGGTTTTTAATATCCAGTTGCTGCGCCTTGTCGATCAGCTCGGCATCGCGCTGCTGGATTTTCTGCTGATAGCTGTTCACAATTTGATGGACTTGCTTGAGCATCGCTTCAGTTTCTTTATAGCCTTGTGCCTGATCCTTGGCCAAGCGGTCGATATTCAGAAAATTCTGCCAGTTGGCGGCTTTTAAGTCGCGTAGATACTGATTGCGTTCCTCGGCACTGTCGCGCAATTGCCTCAGCATAAATTCTGCCATGATGGCATAGTCACCATCCAGACGGTCATCCTCAAGCTCAATTTGAATCGGTTTAGACCAGTCCTGTGCCTGCTGCGCAATGCTCTCGGTTTTTTCTTCGAGCACGGTTTCATATTCGAGCAGCTCGGCCTGATGTTTTTGCTGAACTGAATTCTGATAAAACAGCCCAATAAAAATTGCCAGTGTCACAGCGGCTACAATCATAAAAACACGCGGCATGTATACGCTCCAGCTCTGTCAGTCAGATCTTGTTGATTTACATCCACTATGCTTATTTTTTAAACACAATTCAAGGCATTTGATTTTTCCAATAATATGTCTAGCTTAGACAGATATTGCTCCTCTCACAAAGCCATCCTTCAGAACCCTATTTTGTCGATCTCATTGCATGGCAGCTTTAATAAGCCCGTTAAACAAAGTTATCTAGACCGACAGGCATACATTATGGGGAGTCAAACGGCAGACTCAGATTCAGCCGGTTCGGATCGAATTGTTCGCGGACAATATTCACATTGGTGGCATCGCGGTTAATTCCAAAAGGTTGCAGCAATACATACACTCCATTTCTTGGCTCTGAAGACTGCAAGCCCTGTGCGATGGCCAATACATATTCACGGAACACCACAGGCAGGCTATCCAGATCAGGATCGGCAGGTGCACGCATCACATCAATATTCGCGACCACGTCACCATCCACGCTATAGGCCTGAATTTCACGTTCAATTTTCATCAGACGCATTTGCAGGGCTTTGCGCTGGCTGTTCTGTTCCTGATAAGGCAACATTTTTTCAGTCACGGCGCGCAGTTCCGGTTCCGCCATGACGGTCAGAGTCGGTAAGACTACAGAATCAGCAGCAGGCGCAGCATGGCTTAATATCGGTAGGCTAAAAGCAGTACAGGCCGTAAGAAAGCCGAGTTTAATTGGTGTTAGGAGATTCATCATTTTCACCCTCGTTTGGAAAAGGGAAAGCGTCAAAGCTAAATCTTACAAATAATGCCAGTGCCTATTGTTAAGTTTGATAAACGGTCAATGATGCATAAAAAGGCAGGAAACCTAGAAAAAGAACAAGTTGAAACAACTGAAAAATAGAAAAGAATGCTGATCTGGTTTTGGTGCAGACAAAAAAAATCCCCAAACCAAGTTTGAGGATTTTTTGAATATGGTGGCGAGACCCAGGATCGAACTGGGGACACACGGATTTTCAATCCGTTGCTCTACCTACTGAGCTATCACGCCGATGCGGTGTATTAAGCCGTATCTGGCCTCATTAGTCAATCAAAATTATGAAAAAAATATTTGAGTGGCTGATTTTTGGCCTAAAAAAAATCCCTGATGGGATCAGGGATTGAAAACTTTGAAATCGTTTTAAAATATGGTGGCGAGACCCAGGATCGAACTGGGGACACACGGATTTTCAATCCGTTGCTCTACCTACTGAGCTATCACGCCGATGTCGCGTATTAAACAGTTTCAGCTGTAAATCGTCAAGAGCAGACAGAATAATTTTCTTCAAATGTTTACTTTTCCATCAACTCGCGTCAATTTGAGTCATAAATCGAACAGTGTTTACCAAAGACCTCAGCAATAAAACAGATTTAAGCGCTTATTTACATAAAAAAGCAGCCTAACGGCTGCTTAGGTTTAATCTATTTTCAGATTTTTTCTAGATTGGCCAGACAACGATGAATGGCCCCACAGCCTGGCACAAAGTTTTTCACGCCTTTTTCTTCTTCCATGCGGCAAACTTCGCTCACCAGCCTTTCTGCAACGCCACGACCACGGTTGGCCGGATGTACGACGATATTTTCCAGAATCCGGCTTTCACCCTGTCCGGTGCACCAGATTGCCCCAATAATTTTGCTATTAAATTCTGCGCTATAAACTGAGGTATACTGTGCAAGGTTTTGCTCTAGTTGTTCCATGGCATCTGCCCCGTCACTAAATTCAGGGCTCGTGTCATACAGTCGCTCAAGCTGGCTGCGCACTTCGTCATTTTCTAAAGAAGTATAAGCATGTACGGTGATAGGCATTGATAAACCCTCCTGAGCAATCTAATATGCGGTGACTTCGTCACGGCGAAAATATTTTCTACATCAATCATTTTGACGTATTTGAGGAACGTGTCTATGACAGATCGTATCAGTGAAGTGGTAAGAAATACCAACGAAACCAAAATTCGAGTTCGTTTGAATCTCGATGGTACTGGTCAAGGCACCTTAAACACGGGTATTCCCTTTTTAGATCATATGATTGATCAAATCAAGCGTCATGGCCTGTTTGATATTGATATTCATTGTGATGGCGACCTGGAAATTGACGACCATCATACTGTGGAAGACTGCGGTATTACGCTGGGTCAGGCATTTGCACAGGCATTAGGCGATAAAAAAGGCCTGAAACGCTATGGTCATTTCTATGCGCCACTCGATGAGTCTTTAAGCCGTGTCGTGGTGGATCTGTCTGGTCGTCCGGGTCTGTTTATGGATATTCCATTTACCCGTGCCATGATCGGCCGTTTTGATGTGGATTTATTCTCTGAGTTTTTCCAGGGCTTTGTAAACCATTCCTTGATGACGGTGCATATCGACAACCTGAAAGGCAAAAACAGCCATCACCAGATCGAAAGCGTATTTAAAGCATTTGCGCGTGCGCTGCGTATGGCCTGTGAAGTGGATCCACGTGCTGCCAATACAGTAGCTTCAACCAAAGGTACACTGTAATGACCCGTATTGCCCTTCTTGATTATGGCATGGGAAATTTGCACTCTGCGGCAAAAGCATTAGAACATGTCGGTGCCACAGTTGATGTGACCAATGATCCAAAACTGATTGCGCAAGCAGACAAGATTGTCTTTCCGGGCGTAGGCGCGATGCGTGACTGCATGCAAGGTATGCATGAAGCCGGAATTGATGAAGTGGTACGCAATGCCGTATTTAACAAACCGGTGTTGGCCATTTGTGTCGGCATGCAAGCCTTGATGCAGCATTCTGAAGAAAATGGTGGTACCGATGCACTGGGTATTTTTGAAGGTGCGGTTAAGCATTTTCCGGAAATGGCAGGTTTAAAAGTACCGCATATGGGCTGGAACCAGGTGCATCAGGCTGATCCCGATCATCCGATGTGGAACGATATCGAACAGGATGCGCGTTTCTACTTTGTACATAGCTACTATGTAGAACCACAAGATTCAGACTTGGTGGCAGCTACTTGTACCTATGGCATTGAGTTCTGTACTGCAATTCATAAAGAAAACCTGTTCGCGACCCAGTTCCATCCAGAAAAAAGTCATACTGCCGGTTTGCAGTTATTGAAAAACTTTGTGGACTGGAAAATCTGATTTTCCTTTCGCCTAAAAGCTCGCAGATTGCGGGCTTTTTTATTGGTTATTTTTTACACTTTTCACTTGTAAAAAATCCCTTTATCATAGACTTGCTTATAAAAAATCTAATGAAAACAAAGGAAAAATAATGAGTAATACAATTCAGGATTCGGGGTGGAATGCATCAGGACGTTTTGGGCGACGTTCTTATATCGCATGGAATATGCTGCTTGGTTTTTGCTTTATGATCATCGGGATCATTGCTGCTTTCATTTTACCTGGAATGAGTCCAGAGACTTTAGATGGTAAAATCTCCATGCCTTTAATGGTGATGTTGGTTTTGATCTACGGCGTTGCGATTTATTTTAGCGTGATTTTTTTAATTCGTCGTTTACATGACCGTAATCATAATGGCTGGCTTTCTTTACTGATTTTTGTGCCTGTCGTGAACCTTGTCTTTACACTTTACCTGTTATTGGCACCAGGTCACAACGAAAATAATGAATATGGCCCTCCACGCACCACACGTGGCTGGGAAACGCTTTTGGTGGTGCTGTATCTGGTACTCGCGGTTATTTTGGCAGCTTTTGCTGTCCCTGCTTATCAGAATTATGTTGAACGTGCTCAACAGGCGCAGATGGAACAGAGTAGCTATCACACTGATTAATCCTGTTTAAATTTTGCATAAAGCCCATTCTTCATGTAATGCCAGTCAGTTAGGTAATTGACTGGCATTTTCTTTTTTAAATTCACGATTATATTTGATAAGTGGGAAAGTCATCCGCAACTGTTTGAGGCAGGACTACATTAACAAATGATTGTTTCTGCGACAAATTTACTATTGGATGGTGGCTGACGAGTTTTGCGGATGACAAATGCCTTTGGTTACTTTGGGCGAAACCAACGTGACAAATGATTTACAAACATTTGATTTAAAATGTTAAGACTCCTTCATGAACTATTAAAAGTTAAAGAATCTATTTCTAAATTCCTTAACTGATCAGCATTAATTCTTCATCGGCTTTATTTTTGCCTAGATCTAGAAAAATGATTAAGCTGAACGCATTCATTTCACGATTGAAGCTTATGCAACAGCTGCTGGACACTTTACCAAGCAAAGAACAAATTCAGGCCTTTCCTGTATTTCAAAATCTTCCGATGCAACAGATTCAGGTGATTAATAGCCTGGAACAGTGCCATGCTCTTGAACAGGAACTAAAAAGCCATGCAGTCCTGGGTTTCGATTCTGAATCCAAGCCCACCTTTAAAGTCGGTGAAGTCTCGACTGGGCCACATCTGATTCAGCTGGCGACTTTGAACAAAGCCTATTTATTTCAAATGAACCCCGCCATCTGGACATTTCTCGCGCCGATTTTTAGCAGTCGCGACCAGATCAAGGTCGGTTTTGGCCTGAAAAATGATGCGCACCTGTTCCGTAAAAAAGACGTTGAACTCAACAGTGTGGTCGAACTGTCTAAATGTTTTAAAGCTTTTGGCTTCAATAATCCGGTCGGATTAAAAAATGCCATGGCTTTGCTATTTCAAGTAAATTTTCCTAAATCCAAACGGATTAGTACCTCGAACTGGGCCAGCAAGAAGCTCAGCCCGGCACAAATTGATTATGCAGCAGCAGATGCCTATGCGCCCGTGCTGGTATTTGAAGAATTGTTGCGGCGGGGTCTCTTACCCAAAGAGATTCCCAATACTTCATTGAAATTAAGAATCCGCCCTTCATCGACAGCTTAATCGCTTGCGTGGCCTGCTGGTTTTGGCAACTTCATGTATACATGAAAGCCATGATGAGCGCGGTCGACGAGAGAGCTGTGACTTTAGCAGATCTTATAGCTTCGATTATCGACCCGCTCAGTACACGACCCGTTGTGGAACATCTGATCGCCATTCAAGAGACGGATCATTAAAATCATTAAAACGAGCAAAATAAATTATCTCACTGCTACCTATCTATGGACAGGTTTTCTTTATTCATACCGTTTAAGAGTTAGAAATTTCGACTTTATTTGCTAAGATGAATACACTCAAATTCATTCTAAAGATTAAGCAAGGAGCGAAAGCATGCTGATCATCCCTGCAATTGACCTGAAAGATGGCAAATGTGTCCGTTTAAAGCAAGGTCGTATGGAAGACGATACCGTATTTTCAGACGATCCGGTCGCAACAGCACAGCATTGGGTAAATGAAGGCGCTCGCCGCTTACATTTAGTAGATTTAAACGGTGCTTTCGCAGGTACACCAATCCATAAGCCAGTGGTTGAAGCCATTGTCCGATCTCAGCCTGATTTGCCGATCCAGATTGGTGGTGGTATCCGTTCTCTGGAAACCATTGAGCATTATCTGCAAGCCGGTGTTTCTTTTGTGATCATTGGCACCAAAGCAGTTCAGGATCCTGAATTTGTTGAAGAAGCATGTCGAAAATTTGCTGGTCATATTATTGTTGGGATTGATGCCATGAATGGCATGGTAGCAACAGATGGCTGGGCCAATGTGACTGATGTCAAGGCTACTGACCTGGCGAAACGTTTTGCCGATGCTGGCGTGTCAAGCATTGTCTACACGGATATCGCGCGTGATGGCATGATGCAGGGTGTGAATATTGAGCAAACCGTGAATCTGGCGCAATACTCAGGTTTGCCTGTGATTGCTTCAGGCGGCGTGACCAATCTGGATGACGTGCGTAACCTGAAAGACCAACCGGGTATTTTAGGTGCAATTACCGGCCGTGCGATTTACGAAGGTACATTAAGCTTGCGTGAAGCACAGTTATTGCTAGATGAGCAACAGGCGCTATAATTAAGTCTGCTGTAAAAGAGGTCTTCGGACCTCTTTTTTATTTTTTAATTTTCTGATCTCCTGGCATGTCTACACTTATTTCCAAAAATCACTCCGGCTGGATGGTGAAAGCGCCGCAACTCGCCCTGATCCTGATCACCATTATCTGGGGCGGCAGCTTTATTACCGTGCAATACGGGCTGAACTTTAGCAGTCCGATTATATTTGTCGGCCTGCGTTTTGCT
Source organism: Acinetobacter sp. CIP 51.11 (assembly GCF_000369665.1). Taxonomy (GTDB): domain Bacteria; phylum Pseudomonadota; class Gammaproteobacteria; order Pseudomonadales; family Moraxellaceae; genus Acinetobacter; species Acinetobacter lwoffii_S. The sequence goes on along the minus strand of NZ_KB850128.1, from coordinate 391,250 downwards.
GCGGCAGCGCTTGCCGTCACCCTGATTTCACTGAAGTCGCTAAAAGGCATGAACCTGAAAGAGGTGTTCGCTGGCGTGGTGATTGGCATCATGATCGCCATTGGCTACGGCACCCAAACTGTGGGCTTGCAGACCATCAGCAGCAGTGAGTCGGCCTTTTTAACCGCCTTGTATGTTCCGCTGGTTCCGATCCTGCTCTGGCTGCTATTTCGCAAAAAACCACATGTTATGACTTGGACCGGAGCGCTGTTTGCCTTTATCGGTCTGGTGTTTTTGACAGGAAATGGCTTTGCTGCGATTCAGCTCAGTTTCGGGCAAACCCTGACTTTGCTCGGTTCGATTGCGATTGCACTGGAGATTATTTTTATCAGCCATTTTGCCGAGCAGGTGAATGTACGCCGGGTCACGGTGCTGCAACTGATTTTTGCGTCCCTGTTCTGCTTTATGATCGCACCTGTTTTAGGTGAATCTCAGCTACCTGAATTCCACTGGCATCTGGCAGGGATTTTAGTCGGTTTAGGCATTGCCAGTGCCTTGATTCAACTGGTGATGAACTGGGCGCAGCGCATGGTCGATCCATCACAGGCAGCAATTATCTATGCCGGCGAACCGGTATGGGCAGCCCTGTTTGGCCGTCTGGCCGTCTGGCCGGAGAACGTTTACCGTCACTGGCTTTATTAGGCGGATTGCTGGTGGTACTGGGCGTGATTGCCAGTGAATGGAAACCGAAGTTTTTAAGAAAACAACCAACAGAAGAATTAAAGCAAGATCTTTCTTAATTCCGCTAAATCCCCCTGAAAAAGAGGGATTTTTTTCTCTAGGGAAATACGGCTAAAATTATTTGCTATACATCGGTCTATTGTCATTTAAGCGCATGATGCCGCGAATCGCCCGATACACAATCCAGATCCAGGCCAAAACCACCACTACCAAACAGAACGCGGATGCACCAAATGCGACCCCTGCAAACAGGTTAGGATCTTCACCGGTAAAGAACAAAAAGAAAAATGGAATAAAGGCGACGATATTCCAGAACAGATACCACCAGAAACTGCGGATCTGCCAGGTAAAATGGCTTTCAAAGATGGAACCGCGCACATCGCGCCGTTTCACATAGTTAATGATCAACGCCACGACAGCCAGCAGGCCAGCACTAAAAATGGCCACAATATATAAAATGTACAGTGCAAAAGTCAGTGTGCGGTTTGAGTCTTTATCAATGGAATAATTCACGTCCCCTCCTAGTACTTCCCCTAGATATTTAAACTATTCAACGGGGAAATCAGCCATATAATCAAAATGATGTTAAAGGCTATGGTACAAAAATATATCTGCCGGAAAGGTTGTTTTTGTGTTTTATGCCGTAATTTCTGCTGTGCCAGCCAGGCTGCCGGCCAGCCGCCCAAGAAGGCCACCAGATGCAGAGTATTTTCCGGAATACGACGATTACCCAGCTGGGCTGCTTCCTTGTCTTGCGCATAGAGCCAGTAGCTGAGCGCGTTCATCAGGCTGACCAGTAACAACACCAGTCCACTGAGTAAACTGCCCAAGGTCAAAGCCACCAAAAAAAGAATATAGAGCACACAGGCAATCTGCATCGGCTGTAATTTCTGTGCCTGCTGTGGCTTGGACGGTTTGAGTTTGGCTTGCAGACTTTTGGCTTGTGCGGCTTTCAGGTACATGACCTGCTGTGCGCGATAACGTCCGCGTTCATCCAGAATCACCAGATAATCCAGCGCACAGCCCACGATTGGACGTGGGCCAGGCTTGGCAAAGTCCTTGATATGCAGAAATACGCGATCTTTGGCTGGGTCACTGGGCTGGATAAAACCATAACCCTGATCATCAAACCATTCCACCAAACGTCCCTGATCGCGCATATCCCCTATCCCTTTTGATTTGATTGTTTAAGCGGTGACGAATTTTAAGCGTTCAATCAGCATATTACGCATTTCATCCGGATTTTTTTGCAAAATATCTTCGCCCGTCCGGCCTAATGCTGCATTACGCTGAGCCACCTGCAGGCGCATCATCCAGAACCGTCCTGCCGCCATGGCCAGATACAATTCCAGACAGGCGCGTTCATCACTGGTTAAAGAACGAATCGTTTCATAGGCATTTAAAAAGGCAATCGCTTTTTCTTCGTTCAAGACCACGTCAGGATATTCGGTACAGAAATCATTTAACGTAATGGCAATATCGAACAACCATTCATCTTTATTCAGCTCATAAAAATCCAGAATGCCATTCAGCTGATCGCCTTCAAACAAGGTATTGTCACGGAACAGATCCGAATGAATAAAACCGCGTGGACGATCCGGATATACCGCTGTCAACGCCTCATATAAACCTAATAATTTACCGAGCAAGACTTTATCTGCCGGACTTAAACTTGGTTTAATCTCTTGAGAAACGGCCAGCCAATAGGCATGATCACGCACAAAATTACGTTCTAATTTAAAGTCTTTGAGTGCCACATGCATTTTCGCCTGAGCCACTGCAATCGCTTCAACCTGCGCGACGGTAGATGGCATCGGATGTTCACCCATCAGGCGTGGTGCAATCTGTGCCGGTTTATCTTTAATGCTGTGAATGGCTTTGCCTGAATGGGATAAAGGCACTGGAACGGCCAACCCGGCGTGACCCAGATGTTCTAAAACAGGAACCAGCTCACCTGCTGCCTGTTCATCCATATCTTCAAATACGGTCAGCACATATTGCTGGTCTTCGCAGACTAAAAAGTAGTTGGTATTTTGAATACCGCCTTGAATGGGAATCAGATCAATCACCTTTAAACCATAAGGCGCCGCAAAATCCTGAACTTCCTTTAAAGTCAAAGTGGTATAAACCGACATAGAAAACCTGCGAAAAAACTTACATAATTTTGCTAGAATACCGTTTCCATCTGCCAAGGTGTAGCGCTTGCGTGGGTGAGTTTCATAATCGGCTGTAATAATTGGAAAAATTTATGCTAGCTAAACGTATTATTCCTTGTCTGGACGTGGATAACGGCCGCGTGGTCAAGGGTGTCCAGTTCCTTGATATTCGTGATGCGGGTGACCCGGTCGAAGTGGCGCGCCGTTATAATGAACAAGGTGCCGATGAAATTACTTTCCTTGATATTACCGCTACACATCATGGACGCGACACGACTTACCGCACAGTAGAACGCATGGCTGAATCGGTTTTTGTACCTCTGACTGTCGGTGGCGGTGTACGTAAAGTCGAAGATATCCGTCTATTACTCAATGCCGGTGCAGACAAAGTCAGCATCAACTCGGCTGCGATTTATAATCCCGAGTTTGTGCAGGAAGCGTCTCAACGCTTTGGCGCGCAGTGCATCGTGGTTGCAATTGATGCCAAAAAAACTGGCGACCACAAATGGGAAATTTTCACCCACGGTGGCCGTAAAGAAACCGGGATTGATGCGATTGAATGGGCTGTGAAAATGGCTGACTTCGGCGCAGGTGAATTACTGATTACTTCGATGGATGCCGATGGCACCAAAGCCGGTTACGACATTGCCCTGATGCGTGCCATCAATGACCGCGTCACGGTACCGACGATTGCTTCTGGTGGTGTGGGTAATTTACAGCATTTGGCGGACGGCATTATCCATGGTGGTGCTGATGCAGTACTGGCAGCTTCAATTTTTCATTTTGGCCAGCACACCATTCCGGAAGCCAAAGCCTATATGGCAGCCCAAGGTATTGAAATGCGCCTTTAAGCCGTTTTAGATGATGATTTAATTAAAGAGTGTTTTTATAAACACTCTTTTTTTATGCCTTAAATAAAACAACACAGCAAATACGGGACAAAAAAAAGGAGTCTTTCGACTCCTTATAAAACCAAGATAAGACTACAGCACTTGGTATTCAAAATAACTCATTACACCCAGAAACATTATCAGTATGAGGCTTTGCTCACCGACAGGAGCAAATATAAGTGAAATCCACAGGACAATATTGACAATACAATCGTATTTTATTGACAAATCACGACAAAGCCCTATTTTACTCCATAACCTGCGTATTTAACTGCTTCATTACCGTATTTTTTGCAGTATTTTTTGTCATTTTAGAGGAAGCATCGGCCGATTTAACCGGAAAATATTGCGCTGCCCAGCGGTTCAGTTTTTCCGAGATCGGTGCAGGCAAGCTCAAACCTAAAGGATTCTGTTCCTGCAAATCTGCCGAGGAAATCACCCGGGTCCCGAGTAGATAGTCAAACCAGGGCTTGGTGACGCACCAGTTGGCATCCTGATTACTATTCATATGATGATCATAATGCCAGGGTAATTTCTTTTTGGCCCATTCCGGTTCCAGATGAGCCCGGCGATGTAAATAATAATAGTTGCCTGCACTATACAGGGCGGCCAGTGACATGCCTTTGGAGAAGGGATAAAAACTGAGTCCAAAGACGGTCGCAACGACTGCCAGTGAGGCAATTTCATTGCGGGTACGCCAGTTGTCCAATCCTTCTACATAGCCGAAATCGGAAAATTCCGTTTTTCGCACAATCCGGTGATGCTCCCAATGTGAGCGCATACTCTCGGGTACCGGACTATAACGGCTCTGTCCCGGCTGGTGAACACCATGCAATACATATTTATGTGCAAACCATTCAAATCCATTTGCGACGACAAGTCCTGCCAGAAAACCTTTCCACATAATCTTTTACCTCTTGGTCTATTTTTAATATAGGCTAAATAAAAGACTAGATATTGACCAAAATATTCAATATGATTGACAAAATACGACAAAATAAAAGAATTAAAAATGCTGGTTCTAAAAAACTACGTAGGTTCAGTATACGGTGGTTTAGGACATTTACTTTTGGACTATTATCAGTTGAAACAGCTTGAAGTCCCTGAGAAATTATTGGCCATTCAAAATCTGGAACGCTTTGATTTCGCCTTGTGGCGTGATCTGTTAACGACACTTGATCAACAGCTGCAACGACCGGCTTTAGGCTTGGAAATCGCCCAACTGGTTGAAGCTAAACACCTCGGTATTATTGGCTATCTGGCACTCTCAAGTGAGACCTTGGGTGAAGCCTTTATGCGCTATCATGATTATCATCGTCTGATTTATGATGGCGGCCCACTTCAGCTGCAATGGCAAGGCGATTATCTGTCGATTGGCTGGGTTGAAGTTCCCTTTCATCTGAATACCCAACTGACCGATGAAATCGCGATTGCGCTAATGACGGAATTCGTAAAAGCTAATGTTCAGAACCCGCACGTGGTTCAGTTATATGAAGTGCATTTCCAGCATGCAATGCCTAAAAATATTGTACTCTATGAGCAGTATTTCGGCTGTAAAGTCCGATTTTCTCAAGCCAGAAATCAGGTATTAATGCATGTCAGTGAACTGTCCAGGCCGCTGAAACAGGGCGACCAGACCTTGCAAAAACTGCTGATGCAACAGGCCAAAGCATTATTAGAAAAATTTCCGTACTCCACTCTGGTAGATCAGCAGCTGCAACAGGCGATTCTAATTGGCCTGCAAAAAAACCTGTTCCAGATCAAACATATTGCCGAGCAGATGAATTTTTCCGTGCGTCAGTTACAACGCCATTTACAAAAACAGGGCAAAACTTATCAGCAATGTATGCAGGAGATTCGCTGCATGCTGGCTATGCAATATCTGAAAGATCCGCACTTGAGTTTGCAGGAGACTGCCATGTTACTGGGTTATTCTGAACAAAGTGCGTTTCAGCGCGCCTTTAAGCAATGGACTCAACTGACGCCGCAGCAGTGGCGCCAACAGAATATGTCAGCCGCTTAAACCACTAACATGTTGGTTTAATATACGGGCTTCAAGCAGCGTTGATAATTTAAATCCCTTGTCCCTATGACCTAATAATAAATATAAAAATAAGGACTTAGAATATGGATAAATATCTTGCCGAATTGCTCGGCACATTCTGGCTGGTGTTTGGAGATATTACGGGAGCAGAGAAATTAAGCTTTTCAATAAAAGCCATCTAAAAAGCCATGATTTCTAGATTCTATTTTTCTGCATGTTTCACATGGAGCATGCAGATCATCGCGCTTAAAAATGCTTATAAAAATGGATTTTCAATTTCATCCAGATCATCACGCTGAATTTTTTCTGGCAAGTCCTGCGTGTTTTCCAGTTGTTGTACCACATCATTCAGAAAAGCCTGCAAGGCTTTGGCCACTTTCAGTCCCTGCTGATCCTTGGTGATTTGCAAGTTGCCATACAGGCTGACGCAGTCCAGATCATTTTCCAAAGTCAGATCATGAATGGCATGGGATTCGCTGCCATTTTCAAATGCTTTAAACATATCCTCTTCACCTGTCTTTGTTATTTTCAATGAACGTCTGATGTCGATGCTACCCGAATCCCGGTTTTTTCAGCAAGCTTATTTCAACAGGTGCAAAATATATTGCAACAAGGCATCAATCAGCTGTTTCACAATGGTATCTTGCGTTGCATTGTCTATCGCACCGCCAGTCGCAGAGGAGGCCGAACTGCTTGAACCGGAAGACTTAAACTCGCGTTGTAATGCCTGCAGGTTTTCTTCAGAAACCTCTTCGGCACACTGACTTTCTGCATCCCAATTAGAGTATTCAATTTTCTGGTTGGCTTTTACGGCATTTCCAGTCAGTGGCAGCTTATAGGTATTGCGTTTCTGTTCTTCGGTAAGCTGCGGGAACAGGTTAATTCCAAGCTGTTCTTCCAGATAGCAGACACTGACAATACGCACTTTCAGTGAATTGTCATTCGGTGCATAGTAAGCACCAATAGCACCGGTTTTCGGCATATAAACCGCCTTATAGACCGCGGTTGGCACAATCACGCCATTGCCAATGGTTTTCAGCTTCTTCCCGGCAAAGACCGGCCCGGTTACCACATAAACATCCTGTTTCTGCTTGGTCACAATGGTACGAGTGGCTTCTTCCAGCTCACGCCAGACTTGCTGATTATTCTTGGGCGCTTGCGGCACCATATTGGCCAATGAAAAACTGTCAGACTGCGCAGCCTTGTTAGGCATATCCGCATTCGGCGCCATATGACCGCGGTCATAACCTGAACCACGATAATCCGCCAATGTGGCACGATGCTTCGCACTGACCCGATCTTCTTCATGAAAATTATCTTCACGGGGAATTTTCTGGCTTAAGCGTGCTGGCGTTAAGGCTTCTGCAACCCAAAGTGGCGTTTTAGATACCCCGGAATAACCGACATTAAAGCCATTAAAACACAGCGAATAGCTGTCTTTTTTCAGGCTGTCTTTCATCAAATATGGCGGTACATCACGATAAAACTGGTTCAGACAGGCAGAATCACTGGAAGAGGATAGTGACACCCACTGACTGATTTTTTCCTGACCAAAAGCGATGGCGAAGCTGCTCGAAGCCACCACGCCCAGAATGACTTTAATACTATTATCATTTAAAAACTGAAAAAAAGAGTTCTTGGGTTTACGCTGCTTCTTGGCCATTCTTACACGTACTTTTTAGATCAATACAGATTTTGACCGAGCTTAACAAGCTGTATAAGTGAAGTATATCTTGGCTCTACCATTCGTTTACTAAATAAACAATAAGTATCCAAAATCCCGGGCAGTTGTAACAAACTGTCTAATTTTATTTCTTTTTAAATGAGGTTTCTCGGTGTTTGCGTAGCTTTGTTTGGCTCAGTAGATTGAGTGTGTAAAGCTAACGGCCTATCTCAATTCGTACAATTATTAGCAATGGTGTCAATCATGAATTCCAAACTCTCTAAAGCATTAGGTTTAGGATTATTCACAAGTGTGATCAGCGTAGCTGCATTTGCTGAGCCACCGGTTCAACCAGGTGAAACACTTGAAAGCTTGTCTAAAGCTAAAATTAGTACCAAGGTGAATGGTCAGGAAGCCTCTTTAGAAAGCTTGGTGAACTCTGGTCAGATTCGTCTGGTCGATCCGCGTGCAGCAGCACCGCAACCAGCCATGCCAAACACACAGGCACCAATGCCCAATGATCCAGCAATGACTCAGGCACCAAATTCAGGTACTGTTTCTCCTCAACCACCTGTCACAGAACCAGGTATGAATGAAGCAGAGGTGCCGGCCAATCTGGTTGAACCAGCCACTGAATCAGAAGTAGAAGCCAGCACGTCTATGATGACGCCTCAACAACAACCAACACTGGAAGAACAACAAGCAGCTGTACCAGCAATGTCTGAAGAGCAACAGCAAGCAGCTATTGCTTCAGAACAACCGATGCCTGAAGCACAGCAACAAGCGGCTGTGACTGAAGCAGATGTGAGCAATGAACAAACTGAAATTGCAGCTCAATCTGATGCAGAGCCAGTACTGATGGAAGAACCTTTGAATGCTGCGCCTGAAGTGCCGGCTGCGGTAGAACTCGAACAATAATCTGAAACTCATTTATTTATTGTTTCTCTCATAAAAAAACCAGAGTGTGCCTCTGGTTTTTTTTATGCTTTTTATTTTATTTACATCTGAATCTGGGTGCCCAGCTCGACCACACGGTTGGGTGGAATTTGATAGAAATCACTGACCGGACTGGTATTGCGCTGCATAGAAATAAACAGCTTTTCCCGCCACGGTGCCATGCCCTCACCCACAGTATGCATAATCCGTTCACGTGAAATAAAGAAACTGATCTGCATCAGGTCATATTCAAAATCCCATTGCTCATAGGCCTGTTGTAAAGCTTCCGGAATATTCGGCTGATCCTTAAAACCATAATAGATAAACACCCGGTAAAAATGCTCACTCAGTTTTTCCAGTTCAATCCGGTCCTGCCTGTCAACAAAAGGAATATCCCGGGTAATCACCGTCAACATGATATTGCGTTCATGCAAGACCTTATTGTGCTTAATATTATGCAACATGGCATGCGGAACAATATTTGGTGTACCGGTCAGGAAAATGGCATCGCCTGGCACAAACTTGGTGCCTTCCCCCATCGAAATACTTTTAATAAACAGATCAATCGGCAAGGCATCCTGTTCCAGCCGGTTCAGTACCAACGCACGCCCGTCTTTCCAGGTCATGAGAATCGTAAACAGTACCGCACCAATCAGAATTGGCACCCAGCCACCCGAAGCGATTTTCAAGGACGTTGAGGCCACAAAGACTAAATCCAGTGCCAGGAATGGTACAGCAAATAACGCTACTTTCCAGACCGGCCAACGCCAGAAGCCATAGGCCAGAATCGAGATCAAAATGGTGCCGCAGAGCATGGTCATGGTCACCGCAACGCCATAAGCACTGGCCAGATTGGCACTATTTTCAAACAGTAAAATCAGGATCAGCACCGAGATAAACAACATCCAGTTAATGAAAGGCAGATAAATCTGGCCACGCTCCAATGCAGAGGTATGCTTGACTGACAGGCGCGGCAGATAACGCAGTTGAATGGCCTGATTGACCATAGAAAATACGCCAGTAATGACCGCCTGTGAGGCAATCACCGCCGCTGCAGTGGCCAGTCCAATCATCGGGAACAAAGCCCAGTCTGGCAGCAGCATATAGAAAGGATTCGCCAGTGCTTCAGGACTACGCAGTAACAAAGCGCCTTGCCCAGCATAATTCAGCAATAAACATGGCAAGACAATAATGAACCAGGCCAGACGAATCGGCAGACGACCAAAATGCCCCATATCGGCATAAATCGCTTCACCACCGGTCATGGTCAGAATGACCGCCCCCATGGTCAGAAAAGCCACATAGGGCTGATCGACCACAAAATGATAGGCCCAGTAGGGATTCACCATCCAGAGTACAAATGGAGTCTGGATGATGCTCCACAAACCAAAACCGCCAATGGACAAAAACCAGAGCATGGTTAAAGGCCCAAAAAATTTGCCCATCGTGGCTGTGCCGTGTCGCTGTACCATAAACAGTCCGGCCAGAATCCCTATCGATAAAGGCACCAACCACTGATTGAAAATGGGCGTGGCAATACTCAGGCCTTCAATGGCTGATAGCACGGAGATTGCTGGGGTAATAATCCCGTCACCGAAAAATAGCGATGCGCCGACAAAACCCAAAGCGATCAGGAATATTTTCTTTTGATCAGAGATTCGTGTGGTACGCAGGTTTAATGCCAACAGTGACATGATCCCGCCCTCGCCGTTGTTATCGGCACGCATGATCACTATGACGTATTTAAAGCTGATGGTAAGCATCATGCACCAGAAAATCAGGGACAGGATGCCGAGTACAGAAGCTTCGCTAATGGCAAGATGTGCGGTGAGGAAACATTGGCGCAGTGCATAGAGCGGACTGGTACCAATATCTCCGAAAACGACCCCAAGCGCAGCCAGTGTAATCACCGGGAGAGCTGCCTTTTGTGCAGTGCTTTGCATATATTGTCTTCGTTTTTAACAAGCATTTTTGCGAATCATAGCACCGCATTAAAAGTTTTTCCGCAAATCAATTGTTTCAGCTTGGCACAGCTGGTTTTTTTCGCTATTATCCTCGGCCTATGGTGAGGTGTCCGAGTGGCTGAAGGAGCACGCCTGGAAAGTGTGTAAACGTTTATAGCGTTTCGAGGGTTCGAATCCCTCTCTCACCGCCAGAATTTAAAAACCCGAATCACATGATTCGGGTTTTTTATATTTAATTTTATCCATCATCTGATTAGCAAAAAAATTATCTGCTTAGATCTTAAAATATTATTATCAATCACCTTATACAAATCATTGAATTGATATCAAGCCTCGTTCATAAAAATCTTTTGCAACACAACAATTACGCTCAATTCTATTTTTAAAAATCTTCATTTTTCATCAGCCAGAAAACTGATGAATTGTGCAGTTTCTGTACGCCATTCATTTCAGGTTTTTATTTATATGTTCAAACAAAAAAACTGGCACAGAAATAGCTTAATTTTATTGTCATCAAAGCTATGTTATGTTGCTTATAAATCAACTAAAAGGAGAATAAAAACCACAGGATAGAAAGAAATAACCAAGTGAACCGGGCCATTCAAATTTGAAGTAAAAAATAGATACACTGCTATTCGGAGAGCGAACATGAATAACAGCGCAAACTATGCCAAACAGATTAAAAATGCAAAACGTGGCGGTTATACCCCGACCATTGCCAAGGACATCAATAAACATAAAATTCAAAAAGCATTGAGACTCATCGAACAATGGAGAAGCCTCGCTCAAGAACTCAAACCTCAAATGCAGTTTGATATGGCCTTTACTTTAGAGGAATGTGCACAAGAATTAGATCGCATCCTGAAAAACAGATAAACCTTATAACCGACTCATATCCATAGCAAATCCTATGCTTTCACCCTCGCCCATATCTGCACATATGGGCCATTTCTTTGCACATAATCAAAAACAGAACTTTTCATCCATCCGGTCAAAATAAACAAATCCTGCCGAAACTGATTGAACGGTTATTTTTTGGCTTGCGTGACCCAAAAAAATCTGTAAAATGCACTCCACCATGCCGGCATAGCTCAGTTGGTAGAGCAACTGACTTGTAATCAGTAGGTCCACAGTTCGAATCCGTGTGCCGGCACCATATCTTAGCCTCGCTTTTTAGTGAGGCTTTGATGTTTCTGGGTTTTAGTATTTTGAGCTGAGTCTTCTTGCACTTTCTAGTGCTTCGATTGTGCCGTCACTTGCACATATCTCACAATCCCTTCCTGATATAATTTTCGGCATAGTTTCGCTGTCATCTGAATTTTAAAATGATCCAGTTTTGAACCTTGAGCCTGATCATCTGATGCTTTTGAATTCAAAGTTTTTTGCACGTAATCCGCAAAGCCGGAAAATACCGGCTCGGACAGATCCTGAATCTGAATATTTTTAAATTCAAATCGATCCAGAAAGGCATATAGTGCCCCCACTGTCATTAAATCTTTTAAATTCACATCAGCAGATTTCAATAAAAACTGATATTTACGCCGTTGTAATGCATTTAAATTTTCCCAACGCTCGGACAAAACCAGATGATGAAAACCAATCCGCGCATTTGAGTTTAAAACACTGCGGACCTGCTCCAAGAATACAGGCACAGGGCTGTGATAAGCCGCATCTAGGCATAGCACCACATCAAAACACTGGGAAAACAGCAATTCTTTTAAACGCAAAAATGACGCCTGATAAATGGCATTCAGTTCTGGCAAATGTTGCTGAATATTAGCCACACAGGCAGCCTGCAGCTCAACCCCGGCCAGATATTGCACCTGATAATGTTGCTGCCAGTGCAGCAAGCTGGCGCCCTGACCGCAGCCCAAATCCAGCAGTTTATCTTTTGAATTTAAATTTACAGTTTGCGCAAGGTGATCGGCCAGCATACGACAGGCAGCCGCATAATCCTGCTGACCTGCTTGCCAATACCCTAAATTGCTCCAGGGCAATTGCGCGTGATCGCCCAACACAGCGGCATCAATCGCATACTTGTGCTGGGGAAGACGCTGACGCAGTGCCTGAAGCCATTGCATGGATTAATAACCCAGTTGCGGTGCAACCTCGACCACAGGTTTTAAACCCTGAAATGGTAAAGGTGCACCAAAAATTTCCGCAATTTTCATCGCTGAGGTCACTGCCGATTCCAGAATTGGCAAACCGTCACATGACCATGAACCGCAGAAGAAGACTTTACGATTGGCATCCAGATGACGTTGCTGCAATTCCTTATTCAGTGCCACGGTATTGGCATCGACCACTGCACGCGTTAGCATCACCGATTTGATCACTTTTTTCGGATCAATCTCGGTTACCGGACGCCAGGTCTGAAACACGGCCGACTTGCCGACCAAAGAAGGTTCAATCGAGTTAAGCCACACGGTAAATTGCTGACGGGTAAATTTACGGTCCATCATATAGCTGAGTACGGCCCAGTCTTTACGTTTTGGCGGCATTACGCTGGCATCGGTATGAATCACCAGTTCGCCTTGTTCGAATTTGAATTTCTTCAATAATTCAATTTCACTGGCAAACTGTACCGGATCCAGGAATTGCTCAATTTTGGTGGTCGGTGTTGCGACAATCACCCGGTCAAACAGTTTTGAATAACCGGCCGCATTTTCCACTTTGACCTGATCGCCCTGCTCTTGTACCAGTGTAATTGCTGAACCGTCTTCAATCTGAATGCCTTCAATCAGCTTGTCGACCAGTGCCGGTGTACCGCCTTGCAGACGCAGTAAAGCATCACCATCGGTCAATTGACGCAGGAAAATTAACAACGGTTTAGCTGGCCATTCACCAATGGTTTTCGGATTGCAGGTACAGATGGTATATAGCACCGGCATCACCGCACCGTGCCAGAACACTTCTTCAATCTCGTTACGATTGATAAATTCTGCCAGGCTGATGTCCTGATTTTTCGATTTAAAGAATTTGGTCAATGCAACTTTTAACTGCAACAGGCCTTTGACCAGACGCCAGCCATACTGCTGCAGGCCTTTACGGTTATTGATAATCGGGATATTGCCAATTCGGCTACGCGATGTGGTCAGCCAGGTTTCAGTTTTATCTTCAAATAACCAGCTGCAGGCCATATAGGTCCGCACCGGATAAGTTTTAATGCCCAGATGCGTGGCCAGACTCAGGGTGTTTTTCCACAGATAGGGGTTCATCACACGTAAAGGTGCGTCAATCAGGCCCCCTTCAAATTCAAGGCTATGACTGTCCATGCCGCGACCTGGAAGTGCTTCAAAAATCGTGATGTGATGCCCTGCGTCCTGGAGAATTCTGGCTGTAGCCAGTCCGGCCATGCCACTACCAATTACTGCGATATCCAAACTGATCATCCGTCATTGAAAAACTACAGAAATTATGTACCATGCGCCAATCAAACAGGTTATTAAAATCTTCCAGAATATATGTTTTTCGTAAAGGCCTTTTTGTTCACTTTCACCTGCTTTTTATTCATTTTTTTGCAGCAGTTAAAATTCCATCAAATATAGGATTTTATTTATATTTTTATTTAAAATATAAAAAAATTACTTTAAAAACAAATAATTTAATTAACCATTTTTATAATCCTTGGTTGACAAAAACTTTTAAAATACCTATGATTCGCAGCATAAGAAAACCATAAATTCATCCGGTTCCATTCAGATGCGTTTATGCGAAAATTGTTTAAAACGACAAGAAACTACAGCGCCTTATAAAATAAAAGCCTCTGCGAAAGCAGAGGCTTCTTTGTTTTCAGGCCTGGTTGATCATGCAGCATGGTATTGAGCTTACTTTATTGCCTCTCATAAGCCGCTTAAAAAGCATAGAGTGCAATTCCTCAATCCTCATGTTGTTCTCAAATAGAAATCAAATGGCATGATTTTTTTGTCTAGAATTCATAAATCTCTAAACTAAAAAAATAAAAAATCCAGCAACTTATGCTGGATTTTTTGCTTCAAAGAACTAGGTTCGAATTAGATTTTACCCACCAGGTCGATTGACGGCGCTAGTGTAGCCTCGCCTTCTTTCCATTTTGCTGGACAAACTTCACCTGGGTGCGCATGTACATATTGTGCAGCTTTCACTTTACGAAGAAGCTCTTGGGCATCACGGCCAATACCACCCGCGTTGATTTCAATGATCTGGATTTTACCTTCTGGATCAATCACGAAAGTACCACGATCTGCCAGACCTTCAGCTTCAATCAATACTTCGAAGTTTTTAGACAAAGTCCAGGTTGGATCACCAATCAATGGATACTGGATTTTACCAATCACGTCAGAGGTATCATGCCAAGCTTTATGGGTGAAATGAGTATCGGTAGACACGCCATAGATTTCTACACCCATTTTCTGGAATTCAGCATACTGATCAGCAAGATCGCCTAATTCAGTTGGACAAACAAAGGTGAAATCTGCAGGATAGAAAAACACCACTGACCATTTTCCTTTCAGGTCTTGCTCAGAAACTTCGATGAACTGACCATTGTGGTAAGCAGTTGCATTGAATGATTTGATTTCAGTATTGATTAAACTCATGAGATATTTCCTCTGGCTTATTTCTGGAATTGCTTATCTTGTGAAGCTAGAATACGAAAAATTTCAAAATAGGTAAAACCGCAAGTTTTTATAAAAATGATCGCTTTTTTAGATCATTAATTTCTATGAGTATTGTTAATCTCATTTATTTTCTCGATGCAGAGTTGTGCTGATCAAAAGCAAGATAATGCTTTAACACTTATGATTCTTCTAATAAGTCGGGCTTTATGCAAACTCAATACCAATCTTCAAGACATAAAAAACCCACCGCATTCAGGTGGGTTTTAATGATGATCTACCGTTCTAATAGATCAAAATGGAAGGTCATCATCTAGATCTGCTGCAGGTGCTGCTGTTGGAGCAGGTGCAGATTTTGGCGCAAAACCACTCGGATTATTATTGCCATAACCACCGCCCTGGTTGTTGCTAAAACCGCCTTGCTGTGGCGCTGAACCATAACCTGATTGCGGGTTATTGCCATAACCACCCTGGTTGTTGTTCGCCTGATTATTGTTATTAAAGCGTGGCTGGTTAAAGCTGCTCTCGCCCTGATCATTTTGAGGACGGCTAGAGTCTAACATCTGCATTTGTTCACCACGAATTTCCGTCGTATAGCGCTCCTGACCATTCTGGTCAGTCCACTGACGGGTACGTAATGAACCTTCAATATATACTTTTGAGCCTTTACGAAGATATTGCTGTGCAATTTCACCTAAACGGTTATGCAACACGATACGGTGCCATTCCGTTTGTTCTTTACGTTCACCGGTACTTTTATCTGTCCACGAATCGCTGGTTGCGATCGAGAATTGAGTCAGAGAGCCACCATTTGCAAAAGTTTTGGTTTCCGGATCTTTACCCAAAGTACCCACTAAAATAACTTTATTTACACCACGCATTTGCCGTTTACTTCCTATATATTTCTGTATTTTACTTTATAAGAGTTATGCTTAAATGGCTACCTCTTTACCCAACAAGTGCGTTAATTGTTGTCGCGAAGCATCATCAATCTGCTGTTTATCGACTTTTACATAGGCAACTTGCTGTTCAGACATCACCACGACCTCTTCAATACCACGAATCGCCAAAAGCTGAGAAGTCCATTCGTCAGTTTGTCTGCTTTCCGGCAAACGCAACACCAGCGATGACAGATAGCGTGGCTGTGCCAGTCCTAAACTCATCAGCAGCCAGATTATCGCGATCCCTGTCAGGATACTCCAGCCCATCGAGGTATTGTTCAGCAGTAATAATTGTCCACCAATCATACCGCCAAAGAACGCCCCTAAAAACTGGCTGCTGGCATTTATGCCCATTGCGGTGGCTTTGGACTGGATCGGTGCCGCTTTCGACAACCAGGACGGCAACAAGGCTTCCATCACATTAAAAGCAATAAAGAACAGCCCTAGACCAATCAGCAAGACATATTTGGATTCAAAACCAAATGCCATCACCATTAGGCCCAGAATAATGCCAGTAATGGCCACCAGAAAAATCGCGCGCATTTTGTGGTATTTTTCTGCCAGGATAATACTTGGAAAAGCAAAAAACAGGCTCAGCACCAACAGCGGCAAATATACCCAGCCATGACTGGACAGTGGCAGATCAGCAAATTCGATCAGCTGCGAAGGTACATAGATAAACATGGCGGTGAGCAATAAATGCAGGGTAAAAACCGACACATGCAGACGATTCAGATCTCCGATTTTGATTACCTGTTTCAACTGTGCCAGATAACCTTGCTGAAAGTTTTTATGATGCCGCGTGACCTTAGGCACCATCAACAGCATGGCAATCGCCGCCAGGCCCATCACCGTAGTGACCCAGAACAACCCAGAGATACCCACCAGACCCGTCAGCCAGGGCCCCAGACTAAAGGCCACCACAAAAGACAGGCCGATACTCATGCCCATCATCGCCATGGCTTTCATGCGGTTTTCTTCACGGGTGACATCTGCCAGCAGCGCCATCACCACAGCAGATACTGCGCCACCACCGGCGATCGCTCGGCCGATAATCACGCCATAAATGGTGTCCGACATGGCCGCAATTGCACCGCCCAGCGCAAATAGTAGCAGCCCTAAAACCACCAGTGGCTTACGGCTGTAACGGTCGGCAATCAGGCTGAATGGAATCTGTAACAGTGCCTGGGTCAGACCATAGACCCCGACCGCCAAACCGATCAGTGCAGGCGTCGCATATTGATATGCCTGCCCTGCCACAGAAAATACCGGGATAATCATAAACAACCCCAGCATGCGCAGTGCAAAAATACTGCTCAGGGCAAAGGTTGAACGACGTTCTAAAGCATTCATCATAAATTATGGCGATTGGGTTAATTAATCTGGAGCCCAGATTATAGGACATTCAGCTCATTAATAAGACATGAATTTTATTTGAAATAAAGATGATGCCAATCTAAAAACAAAAAAGCGCAGCCGGAGCTACGCTTTTTATTCAGGAACAGCGCTTTATTTGTCTAAAGCCGCCTGACGCTTTTTGTATTGAATCGAGGCAAATACTGCCCAGACAATAAAGGCTACACCGATCAGACCGGTTACCACTTCTGGCACATGCAGACCGGTTCCGCTGGCAATCATAATGAAAGCCAGTGCACCGATGGCATAATGCGCACCATGTTCCAGGTAGATATAAGCATCCAATGTGCCCTGCTCAACCAGATAAATCGTCATTGAACGGACAAAGATCGCACCAATTGCCAGACCCAGCATGATGATGACCACGTCTGAGGTAATCGCAAAGGCACCGATCACGCCATCAAAACTGAAAGAGGCATCCAGGACTTCTAGATAGAGGAAACCACCAATACCGGCTTTCACTACACCCGTCGGTACGCCATTTTCATCATGACGAATGGCATTGCCTTCTTCATCGACTTCCGGTTCACCACCGAGCATATGGCTCAGAACCTGCACACCGATATAAATCACGATGCCCCAGATCCCCGCCATAGTCACTGCCAGACGCTTAGCTTCATCGACATTGGCTGCCATAATTAACAAGGCTACCAGTGCGATAAACACCGACATCGCCGGTACATTGGCCAGATTGGACAGACGGCGTTCCACCCGTCTGAACCAGTGCGTGTCTTTTTCTTCATCCAGGAAGAAGTTCAGGAATACCATCAACAGAAAAGCACCACCAAAAGCAGCAATTTCAGGATGATGTGCCATTAAACGTGCTGAATATTCTTTCGGATCATTCAGGGCCAGACGTACTACTTCCATAAAGCCCAGGTCTGCAGTCACTGCAACAATGACCACTGGGAAGATCAAACGCATCCCGAAGACTGCAATCAGAATACCGACTGTCAGGAACAGCATTTTCCAGAAATGATCCCAACCCCGTAGGACTGAGGCATTGACAACCGCGTTATCAAAGGACAACGACACTTCCATAATCGCCAGAATAGCGGTAATGGTCAGCGCTGTGAGCATGGTTTGCAGGCCTGCGTCAGGACCATGGGTATAACCCCAATATGCAGACAAACCAAGACACACGATCGAAAATGCAATCGAGAAACCAAAATGTTTCAACATACACAACGACCTTGGATAAATTAAATAAATGTATGGCTGCGAGAGAGCAGCAATACGAATAGGAAAAGTTAAGCTAATTATGAAACTTTTAGCGCATAAACCAAAGCACTTCCTGAGCTGTTTTATCTTATTTTCTGTTTTTAAAATTTGCCGATCTTTTAAACAGCCCGATCTTTGCTATAGTGCCGCATGGTTTAACTTGAACTGCGAAGGATTTTCAGCATGAGTTTTTCACAAGAGGTATGGCAACGTAATCTCGGACTTTATCAGAAGACCCTGGCCCTGCCCTTTAATCAGCAACTGGCGCAAGGTACTTTAAGCCGTGAAGCCTTTAGTCATTATGTGATTCAGGATGCGCATTATTTACTGGCCTATGGCCGTGTGTGCAGCCAAAGCTTTTGAAGCGGACGATGTAATCCAGTTTGCCGAGGCAGCCAAAATAGCGATTGTGGTGGAACGTAGCCTGCATGATGGCTTTATGCAGGATTTCGGCATTAGCAAAGAGCAGTTTGAAAATACCCCACTGACTCTGGCGTGTCATCACTATACCTCTTATCTGACTTCGACCGCCTGGTCGGAAAGCTACCCGGTGGTGCTGGCCTCATTGCTGCCTTGTTTCTGGATTTATGCCGAAGTTGGTAAAGATATTGTCGAAAACTCTGCGCCGAATAATCCGTATCAAGCCTGGGTGGACACCTATTCAGGAGAAGAGTTCCACACTGCGGTGCGGAATGTGATTGCGACCGTTGACCGTGTTGCGGCGCGTGTCGATGCCGATACACTAGAAAAAATGCATGCCGCTTATACCGATGCTGCCCGTCTGGAATGGTTGTTCTGGGACAGTGCCTTTGAGCAACGCCAGTGGCCTGGTCTGGATGACTAGGACGGACGAATAAAAAAAGCCCTGTTTAAGACAGGGCTTTTTGGTTATAGCCGTTTAAAAAAATTTCTACTGTCATAAACCGATCATAAAAACGGCTTAGTCTGAAAAAAACAAGGATAGAACGGGCCACTACGCTAGACCTAGCTATAAGCCCAAAATTGCCGCACAATAATTGAGAATAATTATCAATTAATAAATTCAATCCCGGAAAGAGGCAGACAATATGGACACTTTAGGCACCGAAGCGATTCGGGCATTTTTTACCCTGCAATGTTGCTGGTTCAACAATGAAGAAATCTATCTGGAACAAGGCTGTCTAGATTGTGGTTCGGCAGCCACTTATCTGATTTACCATACCAACACGCATATCCAGAAACATCTGCTGAAATTTATTGAAAAGTATCGCTGTCATCAGGTACGCCGTAACGATTTGCTCGACCTGGATTTTTTCCGAAAAGACTATGAGGACTTTCTGCACATTCTGGAAAATGAAGTCAATTTTTATGCACGTCTGCATCATGATGTGCTACGTGACCGCTGTTTTGAAGAGATTGAGTCTATCTTTGAACGCCGTTATGCAGCGGCTTGTTAAGTATTTAGCTTGTACATGATGATTGTGAATATTTAAATGATCTGCTGTTGTGTTTCTTAATGTTGTGATGAATTGACCAATCACCGACATAACTTGACGTTTAAAATACTTTTATTTGCACTTGAACATTTTTCATCCGGTATCATATAAGGGTTTTTGATGAATATTCTAGGATCCTTGCATGAGCCAAAGCCACATCCGTATTCGAGGCGCACGTACCCATAACCTGAAAAATGTGAACCTTGATATACCACGCGACAAGTTTGTGGTGATTACGGGACTGTCTGGTTCAGGTAAGTCCTCACTTGCCTTTGACACCTTATATGCCGAAGGTCAGCGCCGTTATGTGGAATCGCTGTCTGCCTATGCCCGTCAGTTCCTCTCCCAGATGGAAAAGCCGGAAGTCGATTCGATTGAGGGCTTGAGTCCAGCCATCGCCATCGAGCAGAAATCGACCAGTCATAACCCACGCTCTACCGTAGGAACCATTACCGAAATTTATGACTATTTACGTCTGCTGTATGCGCGTGTCGGTACACCGTTCTGTCCTGAACATGACTTGCCGATGGTGGCACAAACGGTCACTGAAATGGTCGATGCCGTTAAAGCACTGGAAGAAGGCACTGCACTGTTATTGTTAGCACCGGTTGTGCGTGAGCGTAAAGGTGAATACACGGCGCTGTTTGAACAGCTACAGAGTCAGGGTTTTGTCCGCGCCCGCGTCGATGGCGAGATCATGGAAATTGATCCGCCACCAGAACTGGACAAAAAGAAAAAACATACCATTGAAGTGGTAGTCGATCGTTTTAAAGTACGTGATGATCTGGGCAACCGTATTGCCGAAAGTTTTGAAACGGCGCTGCGTCTCGGTGGTGATATCGCGATCCTGTCCTGGATGAAGGGCGAGCATAACGATCGCGTATTTTCAGCCAAGCACTCCTGCCCGCAATGTGACCGCGCGGTGGCTGAACTGGAACCGCGTTTATTTTCGTTCAACAACCCTTTTGGCGCCTGTCCGGTCTGTGATGGCTTGGGAACACGCAGTCATTTTAGTGCCGACAAACTGATTCCCAACCCTGAAGTCAGTGTCAGTCAGGGGGCCATTCGTGGCTGGGACCGTCAGCGTCCATATTATTACAGCATGATCCAGAAAGTGGCCGAGCATTTTGGCTTTTCTCTAGAGACCCCGTGGAATGAACTGGATGCCGATACCAAGAAGAAATTCCTGTATGGCACTGGCAAAGAAAAAATTGATCTGAGCTATATCGATGAACGTGGCCGTCGCCACAATCGGGTCATTCCTTTTGAAGGAATTTTGCCACATCTGGAACGTCGTTACCGCGAAACTGAAAGTAATTATGTGCGTGATGAGCTGGCCCAATATCTGTCCAATGCAGCCTGTGATGCCTGTGATGGTTCACGTCTGAATGAAATTTCGCGTAACGTGAAAATTCTGGACAAGACCATTGCTGACATTACCCGTATGTCGATTGGCGATGCTGAAAGCTATTATCAAGGTATTCATCTGGAAGGTGCACGTGGTGAAATCGCTGACAAGATTTTCAAGGAAATCCGTGAACGTTTGCACTTTCTGGTTTCGGTCGGCCTGAACTATCTCAGCCTGTCACGTTCAGCTGAAACTCTGTCTGGTGGTGAAGCGCAGCGAATTCGTCTGGCCTCGCAGATCGGTGCCGGTTTGATGGGCGTCATGTATGTGCTGGATGAACCATCAATTGGTTTGCATCAGCGCGATAACGACCGTCTGTTACAGACCCTGATCCGTCTGCGTGATCTGGGCAATACCGTCTTGGTGGTCGAGCATGATGAAGATGCGATTCGTGCCGCCGATCATATTATTGATATCGGTCCGGGTGCCGGTGTACATGGCGGGCATGTGATTGCCGAAGGGACTTATGATGAAATTCTGGCCAATCCTGACTCGCTGACCGGAAAATATTTATCTGGCAAGTTAAAAATTGAAGTCCCGAAAAAACGGATTCAGCCACCTAAACCTGAAGAACAGATCAAGCTGATGGGTGCATCTGGGCATAACCTGAAAAAAGTCGATCTGACCATTCCTTTGGGCATTATGACTTGTGTTACCGGGGTATCGGGTTCGGGTAAATCGACCTTGATTAACCGGACATTGTTACCTTTGGCAGCGACCCAACTGAATGGTGCAACCACTTTAACTTCGGAAAAGTTTGAATCAATTGATGGCTTGCAGTTCCTCGACAAAGTCGTGGATATTGACCAGAGTCCGATTGGACGAACCCCACGTTCCAATCCGGCCACTTATACCGGTTTATTTACCCCCATCCGTGAACTGTTTTCACAAACTCCGGAAGCCAAAGCACGTGGTTATGCCGCGGGTCGTTTCTCGTTTAACGTGAAAGGTGGGCGCTGTGAAGCCTGTGAAGGCGACGGCATGATCAAGGTGGCGATGCATTTCCTGCCGGATATGTATGTGCCTTGCGATGCCTGTCATGGCAAACGTTATAACCGTGAAACGCTGGAAGTGAACTATAAGGGCAAGAATATTTCCGATGTGTTGCAGATGACCGTTGAAGATGCCATGCATTTTTTCGATGCCATTCCCGTCATTCACCGTCGTCTGGAAACATTGCATCAGGTCGGTTTGGGTTATATCCGTCTGGGTCAGTCTGCGACCACGCTTTCCGGTGGTGAAGCGCAGCGTGTCAAACTGGCACGTGAACTGGCCAAACGCGATACCGGTCAAACCCTGTATATTCTAGATGAACCGACCACAGGTCTGCATTTTCATGATATTGCCAAACTGCTGGATATCCTGCATCAGCTCCGTGACAAGGGTAATACCATCGTGGTGATTGAACATAATCTGGACGTAATTAAAACTGCCGACTGGGTGGTGGACTTAGGCCCTGAAGGTGGTTCGGGTGGCGGTATGATTGTCGCGGAAGGAACGCCTGAACAGGTCGTGAAAGTCAAAGCTTCTCATACGGGTAAATTTTTGAAACCGTTGTTGAAGTGATTTATTTTTTTAAATCCTCCCCAACCCTCCTTTGAAAAAGGAGGGAGTCTTCTTCTTTATCTGATGTCATATAGGACTTAGGGCTAGGGGAGATTTTATCCATCCAATAAGCATGCTAAAACGGTGATTCATTCACCGTTTTTTATTTTA
Organism: Acinetobacter sp. CIP 51.11; assembly: GCF_000369665.1. Taxonomy (GTDB): domain Bacteria; phylum Pseudomonadota; class Gammaproteobacteria; order Pseudomonadales; family Moraxellaceae; genus Acinetobacter; species Acinetobacter lwoffii_S. The sequence continues at coordinate 368,105 of NZ_KB850128.1, read as the reverse complement.
AATGAATTATATAGATGTTATAGATACGGCCATAAAAATTGGCTTAGGGGCGTTGATCACAGGTGTTATTGCCTATTTAAATTAAAAAGCAAATATCTCTGCGACTACCACTAAAGACAAGCTTCAATTTAATAGAAATTTACTTACCCAAATCTCTACTGATATTGAAGAAATTAATCATCTCATCCTAAAAATGTGGATTATTTTTGACTTTGAAACTAAAAAATTCATTAGGGTTTGTTGACATTTACTGTTCATAATTAACCCTATAAAGGTAGCGATAAAAATATACAGGCTAAAGCAACAGAACTTTGATAATTTCTTTTGAGCTTGTCATATCGAGTAGCTATTCCTCTAAATTGCTTTAATCTACAAAACATATTTTCAACTAAATGCCTGATTTTATATAAATACCAGTCCATATGGTCATTGTTCGATTGGCTATTTGTTTTCTTTGGTATATTTGCTTTAGTCCCTGTTTTCCTGATCTGTTCACGCAGTGGTTCTGAATCATAGCCTTTATCTGCACATACCACTTTTGTCTCTTTTAAATCTAATGTTGATATTAAATCAGGTGCAACTTTAACATCATGTGTGGTTCCATCGGTAATCACGAAATCAATAGGATTGCCATGTGCATCAACAATCAAATGTATTTTTGAGGAGTTTCCTCCTACACTTTTAGAAATAGATTGATTCGCTATGCCGGCAGAATGTTGATGAGCACGTACATGAGAGCCATCAATAAAAATCCACTCCATATCGGGGCATGAGGCTAGTAATTTGAATAATCTAAGTAACTTACTGCTGCTTGACCAACGATTAAAACGTTTGAAAATAGAGTTTGAATGACCAAAACAAGAAGGAATATCTCGCCACGGACAGCCTGTTCTAATTCTATAGAGAATAGCTTCAATAAAATTGCGTAAATTTGAGTTGTGGTGAATGGATAAATTACGCAGAATAACTTTCAACTTTTGCCAGTGTTGATCTGTCAGCATGGTACGAGGCATAGCGAATAGTAAAATTGGGTTTGGCGATTTGATTTTACTACTTCGCTATTTTTTTAAGCTAAAAGTGTCAACACACCCTAATAATGAAAAAGTATATGAACGACTTGATCCTTTGAGAGGCTCTCTTTTTAATGATTTTAATTTGCTGAGTAAAAATGAAGGCCTATTACTTTTACATGGCTATAACGAGCAACAAGAAAAACTAAGATTTTACGGTGAACTTTTAGGAAAATTTAATACATATACTTTATTCAAGAGTGAAGAAGTAAGACCGGAGACAACTGCTCAGTATAGAATAAAAATTCTTGAAGCAAGAAAAGAACTCTATAAAAGTCTCTATAAAGTAATTTATTAGTTTTATACAACTATTCTATTAAACGAATTGCTTCAGCCAATTGTGCCAGTTCTTGATCATCTGCTCTTTGCGCATCATGCGATGAAATATAACCTTCATAGGCATCAAAATATTTGTCGATTGAAGAATTCATGGGTTGCCAATTCTCATGTATGCCTTTGGTCTGATGCATTGGAAATAATTTGGCATGCACATGATCGACACCAAAACCTTCAAAAACCATCCCTGTTCTGCCCACATCCTCAAAATAATGATCCAGCTTTAAGGCCACTTGTTTGGTATATACCATCAGATCTATCAGAACCTGATCATCCAGTTCGAATGCGTAGCTCGAATAATGCTGTTTTGGGATGACAACAGTCGCGCCCAAAGTATTGGGAAAGATGGTCAGAAAAGCCATAAACTTGTCATTTTCATCAATCAAATGACAGGGTATTTCACCCTTGACGATTTGACAGAAAATGCAATTTCTACTCATTTTAAATATTCCTGAAATTTTATAATTTTTTATTTATTTGAATAAATAGCGCTTATGCTGTCCTATAAAAGCCTTACTTTAAAATGTTTTTTTAATTTTAAGTCGTACGCTTATACTATTTAAACCTCTGCCACCGCATTGCGTCCTTTGGCCTTTGCTGCAAACAAAGCATCATCTGCATTGGACAATAAAGCTATCCAGGAGCCAGCACCAATGGCAACCCCGATACTGACCGAAATCTGAATCTCGTCTCCTGCTGCAGTCACAATATGACGCTCAGCCACTTCAGCGCGGATTTTATCGGCCACAATCAGTGCCTGCTGCATCTGGATATTTTCAATCAGTACCAAAAATTCATCGCCCCCATAACGCACCAGCAAATCTGTAGCACGGACATTAGCCTGTAAACGCTCGGCCACCAGCCGAATCACCTGATCGCCAATAATATGCCCATATTGATCATTCACCTGTTTAAAATGATCAATATCAATAATCATCAAACAGGTTTGACTCAATTGACCCGGCTGATTTTCCATAAAACGGATATATTCTTCCAGCGCGAAACGGTTCGATAATCCGGTCAAGGAATCGGAATGAGCAATATTCTTTAAACGGAATTCCAGCGCATCACGTTCTTGCAACATCTGTTGCAATTTCTGAATGGCAGCGAATAAGGAATCAGAATGATTCACTTCACGCAGCCGCATATCAATTTTCTGACGACCCGAGTTTTTAGACAAACTCAACAACATGCGGCGTGCCTGAATCAGCGGCAGGAATACCTGTTTACGTGCAAAAATCATGGTTGAAATCGCGGTCAGTAATGAAATCAGCGATACCAGTACACTCCAGATCAAACGCTGCATATTGCTGTTCATTTCCTGAATAGCGGCATCTCTGCTGTATTGCAGTAGGTAAGTTTGCAGGTCTACCACAGTCGCAAATTTATCTACCATCGCTTCAGTCAGCTCTGTTCCGCTCAAACGGTAGTCACGTTGCTCCAGACTGTCACTGATCAGTTCACTCACAATCGGTAAGCCTTGCTGAATAAACTCGGTTTCTACCCGTCGATGTAAACGAATGAACTCCTCTGTTTTATCTTGAACAGGTTGAATGGTATCAATCAAGGCCCACAAATAACGCACCTGATGTTGGGTCTGTAAAGAACGGGTAATATTTTCAGTGGGAAGCGGCGCTTCAAAAGTCACATGCGCCATGATAGACGAGGCAACCCGCCCCGCCTGATCACGTAAATCAGATAAAAATAGAATCTGGCTGATATAGTTATTCAGAGGGGTGGACGAGCTATCTGAAGCCACCGCCACGTCACGCAAAAGTTCACGGCAACTTTCCCAGGCAGCAAACATGGCCAGAATTGCCTGATCAAGCTCTTGCGCACTGCGTTGCTGACGTGGCATCCGGGTATAGGCATCAACCTGTGCACGTCCTTTTTTCAAACTATTTTCAAGCTGTGAAAGTTGCTGACTCAGGTTGTTAAACCCGACCTCCGTCAAGACATCCGCGGTCTGGGACAATTGCCGATCCACCTGTTGACGATAGCTGATTAACTCTTGCTGATGCTGGGCAAATTCCTGCACCGAACTGGACATGGCTTTATTGGCAGGCGCACGCTCACGCGAAATTTTATTCGCCAGATCAGCGACCTGCTGTAAGGCATTCAATTGTTGATAAGTTTGTCTGGATTTTAAATAACTTTGACTGCTACTCACAATTAAGGGAATACAGATGCAAAGTAAACATAAAATAATAATCGACATCGACCAGTACAAACGTTTACTGATCCACTCAGAGCGTAAGGTATTCATGCTGTTGTATTACGCCCCAATATGACAAGCAAAGCTAAATAGATTGATTATTATACAAATAAAACAGGATGGTCTTAAAGCCTTTAGTCTTACTTCACTTATGTTTTTAATGAATTTTTATCATCTATTATTTTTCAGATACTTAAGTTGGTTTATTTAAAATGTTAATGCAGGGTTTCATGACTACAATTCCCTATAAACTCTTACAAAAACAAGGGAATTTAAGCAGCTAAAAAATATAAAAACTTGCTTTCTGCACTATTTACACCTGCAACAAATAGGTGCATAATGCACCGCATTAGGGCGAGTTAAATTATTCCTCAGCAGATATTTTAGTTTACCCGCAAATTTTGGCGAAAAAACCCCGATTTTCTATGAAAATTGGGGTTTTTTTTAGCTATTGAATTTTAGACCTCTATTTTTACTTTTTAATATGCACTATTTTGGTGCTTAAAATTATTATAATATTTCTTCTTATGATCTTTTTTAATTAAAGGTTTTTCAGAAACGGAATGATCCGAAATAAAAAATGCTGGACAAAAAAAAGCCCAACCTTGGGGAAAGCTGGGCGATAAAACAAAAAATTGTGGAGAATCAGGCTAAATCACTATAAAAGTGTGAACTCTAACTTGATTTTCATATTATGTAAAATTCCCCTCAAAATGTAAAGCCGATTGCTCCAGTCAAGATTATAAAACATGCCCATTTAGCTCAAAAAACAGACACCTATTCTAAGATCCAAGCTGATGATGCTTTAAAATCAAGCAATCCAATCAAAGACCTGATGCGCCAGACATTTTGCACTTCTTGACACATTTATGAATTAACTCACCTATTATTAATTGTTTTAATAGATAAATATATTATAATTAATCGTATTAATTGATCAAAATAACAACATAATTTCTCCTTAATCTTTAGTCCCGATTCTATATTTAAAGTCTAGATTTTTGTTATACAAGAGTTTTTATATAAAATAGCTTCGGAGCCTAATACTTGAATTTTACACAAAATTAATACAATGATTTAGCTTAAAAAAATAGCGATTTCGAATTGGATTGACTTAATAAATTGTTACAATACAATACGTTTTATGTTGTACATCTTTTGTAACAAAATGGTAAATATCATGAAAAAACTAGGTTTAGCCACTGCTGTATTATTAGCGATGACCGGTGCTCAAGCATATCAATTCGAAGTTCAAGGTCAGTCAGAGTACATCGACAACACTGCAAATGACAAAGACTTCACTGGCGCTGTTCAAGGTACTTACTACTTCAAAGATGTAGACGCTTCTAAAGGTCCTTTAGCTGAAGCTGCTTTCCTGAACCAAGCTTCTAATGTTGCTCTAGCGTATAGCTATGGCGAAAACGGTCAAGAAGAAGCTGGACGTTCACGTACTGTAAATCATACTTACGGCGTAAAAGGTGAAGCTTACGTTCCAACTTCAGTTGTGCCTGTTTATGCAAGCGCTTCTTATAGCCATACCATTGCTGATAGCAAAACTGCTAACGCAACTGACGATCAAGGCGACCGTTATGCATTAGAACTAGGTGCATTACTAATCCCTAACTTCCTGGTTGCTGTTGGTTATACCAGCGTTGCTGACCAAGCTTCTTTAGATGCATTCAATATTGTGTCTAACGGCGTTGCTAAAGCTGCTCTTGAATCTGCAACAATTGCTGATAAGACAGATGCGATCACTGCACGTACTAAATACGTTGGTGCAATCGACGGTACTAACATGTCAATTGGTTTTGAAAGCGGTTTAGTTTATGGTGAAGATACTGCCTACAACTTAGGTACAACTCTTTTCCTTAACCCACAGTTAAGCGTTGGTGCTTCTTATATGGAATCTAGCTTTGCTGGTTCTCCAGACAAAGCTTGGGGCGCGAACGTAAACTACTTCATCACTCCTGCTGTTGCAGTTGGCGCATCTTATGTAAATGCTAACTACGAAGCAAATCTTGCGCAAACTGCTCAAGTTCGTGATACTCAAACGATCGGCGTAAATGCCAAATTCCGTTTCTAATTTCTGATTAGATTCTGAATCAAAAAAGGACGCATATTGCGTCCTTTTTTATTGTTTTATGACTCTGTTTACTCAGGCGTACGTACCAGACTTAAGAAGTGCAAATGACGTTCATATTGGTCAATGATGTCCTGCAATAAATCTTCTTGCGTCCACTCCATCACATCATAACCCTGCCCACCTTCTCTTAAAAAGACTTCTGCCTGATAGGAATCTACTCCCGCATTCTCCAGTTCAGCCATAAAGCTTGGACTTAAAGTCTGAGTGGCATTGACCTGATAGATAAAATTAATTTCATCCTGATGATCAACACGGAGCTGTATACCGTCTTCTAGCGGGCTAATCGCTACATGTAATCGGCGCCGTTTCAATTCACTTTGAAAGCTGAGAAATGCCTTATTCACCGTATTGTGAATATACTGCTGCACCTCTTCCTGAGTATGCGGATAATGCATGATCAGGCCTAAGCGCTGTTGCCAGCTGCGCGGATTCTGGATCGCACGCGGGGTAATCCGTGCGGCTTGCAACGCATGCATTTTGGTGACATCCAGATGTAGGGCTTTGATTAATCCCCAACACATCAGCAGCATAATGAATGTAAATGGCAAAGCACTCATGATCGTAGCCGATTGCAAGGCCTCTAAGCCGCCCGCCAGCAAGAGGATGATGGCCAGTAAAGCCATGAGCACGGTCCAGAACAGACGCTGCCAGGTCGGTGAATTTTCACTTTTTGCTGTCAGATAATCAGTCACCAATGCTCCTGAATCGGCAGAAGTCACAAAGAACAGTATCACCAGTAAAGTCGCAATGATACTGGTCACTGAGCTGAAAGGCAGGTTCGCTAAAAATTCGAATAGAGCCATAGATGAATCACGCTGAACTGCTTCTAGCAAGCTAGTATTAGCTTCATGCATAATGCTATACAGCGCAGCATTGCCCATAAAGCCCATCCAGATCAGGGTAAATCCAGTCGGAATCAGCAATACACCCACGATAAATTCACGAATACTGCGGCCTTCCGAGACCCGGGCAATAAACATCCCGACAAATGGCGACCAGGAAATCCACCAGGCCCAGTACATGATGGTCCAGCCCCCAATCCAGCCACTTGGCTGATAGGCATACAGATTAAAGGTCATACTGAACAGATTTGAAACATACTGGCCGGCATTCTGAATAGTCGTCTGTAACAGATAAATACTCGGACCTGCCACAAAGACAAAAATCAGCAACAGCAGTGCAAGTACCAAATTTAGTTCAGATAAACGTTTAATTCCTTTGTCTAATCCAAAAAATACGGAAGTCGCCGCCATGGCACTGACCACAATAATCAAAATGACCTGAGTACTGGGTGCCTGTTCAATGCCAAACAAATATTTCAAACCTGAATTGATCTGTGTGACCCCAAAACCCAGTGTGGTGGCGACACCAAATACCGTACCAATGGTGGCAAAGGTATCGACGCCATCTCCAATCGGTCCATAGATCTTTTGACCAATCAGCGGATACAAGGCCGAACGGATTTTTAAAGGTAATTGATGCCGATAAGCGAAATAAGCCAGCGACAGGCCAACAAGCGTATAAATTGCCCAGGCATGTAAACCCCAGTGGAAAAAGGTCACCCGCATAGATTGCTGTGCAGCCAGCACAGTTTCCGGTTCACCGGCAGGTGGCGTAACATAATGCATCACCGGTTCGGCCACACCAAAGAACATCAGGCCAATCCCCATGCCTGCGGTGAATAACATCGCAAACCAGGAGGCACTGCTATATTTCGGTTGACTATGCTCGGGCCCCAGTTTGATTTTGCCCATATCCGACAGGGCAATATAAGCCAGAAGGATGATAAATATCGCCACCGACAATACATAGAACCAGCTAAAGGACGTAGTAATCCACTGGTTCAGTTGCTGGGTAAAAACTGAAAAAGCATCGGGTGCAAATACGACCAACGCTAAAAATATCGCAATAATGGCGACAGTACTGATAAAAACATTTGGATTGATATTGGCAAAACAGGATGGTTTTGTGGAAGGCATACATCCTCCATTTTTTAAAAATTGGATCGACAAACAGCGTCAAATAATTATTGGTAAGGTCAGAATGATCAGACAGATTCACTCTATGGGAGCTAGATCTCCTGCTATTTTAGGATGTGACACAAAATAAAGCCGTTAAGTTACTGTAACAAATACAATAAAAGGATGAGTCTCATTGCCCAGGCGGGTTTTCTCTATTTTTCACGTTCTTTTTATGCGGTAGACGTGCGATATATTGCAAGGCAATTAAGCGGGATACAATCAGCGCCAGATACATCACCCCGACAAACATCTGGATAATGGCTAGCATCCGTGCGACCGGACTGACCGGCATGATATCAGACAGTCCTGTTGCAGATTGCACACTGAAACTAAGAAAAATCAGATCCAGCCAGGGTTGATAGGCTTGCAGATCTGGGTCTGAAAAGCTGTACGGCACCAGCAGCTGACAGATACTGTAGAGGAAGGCAAAGCCCCAGGCCAGCAAGGTAAATACTGCGCCAGCGGCAAAGAGTTCATCCTTGGTCAGATAACGGTCATGAAACATATAACGCAGTAGGCCATAGGCTGCACTAAAATAAGCACCAGCTTCAAACAGGTGGGCGGTGACATGGATCCAGGTATAACGCAGTCCCAGCACAATCAGGGAGGAAAAGAGAATTGCGCCGGCGACAAAGCTGAGTCCTAAAATGGTAAACATCGGAGTCTGGCGAATGACTCTGGCAATCACCAGCAAAACCAGAACACCCAGTACCCAGGTTCCCGCCCGATAAGACATGCTTCCATAACTCAATACCGACAAGAGCAAGATCAGCAATTGCAGGCACAACAGCCATGCCGAAGGCAAATGGGTAAAGCTGTTCCAGAACTGCTGCAGAGATTGCTTCATAATGCCCTTCTTGTTGCTCTTCTTGTTACTATCTTCATGTAGGGAATACATTGTTATTGTTAACAGCTTTTAACATAGCATGCTCAAAGCCACTTGCAGATATACGATTTGTATGAAAATTACTGAAATAACACTGCACAAATCCAGCCAGCTCAATGCAATACGGCATTTATCCTAAAGAAAAAACTTGATGATATCTCCATAAAAAAAGCCCCTGACGGGGCTTTTTTAGCGTAGCGCAGATCTTAGTGATCCGATGCGCCTGAGATACCAATACCGGTTTGTGAGCGTACAAACTGCGCATCAAAGGCTTTGCGTTCTGCCTGAGCCTGTGCCGAATTATCCGTCACAGAGAACAACCAGCAGCACAAGAATGATAATGGCATCGCGAAGATTGCAGGACCATTGAACGGGTTCACTGGCGTATCAGAAATACCCAAAGTATCGACCCATACTGCTTTAGACAGCACAATCAAGGTTACTGCGGTTACCAGACCTGCAACACCACCAATCACTGCACCACGTGTCGTCAAGCCTTTCCAGAACATAGACAATACCAGTACCGGGAAGTTGGCACATGCCGCAACAGAGAATGCCAGACCGACCATGAAGGCTACGTTTTGTTTCTCGAACAGAATCCCGAGAATCATCGCGAAGATCGCAAGACCTAAAGTCGCAATCTTAGACATACGTAGTTCCGATTCAGGCGTGGTTTGGCCTTTCTTCAAAACGTTGGCATACAAGTCATGCGAAATTGCTGAAGCACCTGACAGGGTCAAACCAGCAACGACCGCAAGAATCGTGGCAAATGCAACTGCAGAAATGAAGCCCATGAACAGGTCGCCGCCCACTGCATCAGACAGGTGCACCGCCGCCATGTTATTACCACCCACCAGCTCCAGCTTGCCAGTCACAGCCATTTTCGCAACATCAAGGAATTGCGGGTTGTTCGATACATATAGAATCGCACCAAAACCAATGATGAAGGTTAATAGGTAGAAATAACCAATAAAACCTGTAGCAACTACGACTGATTTACGCGCTTCTTTGGCATCTTTTACCGTGAAGAAACGCATCAGGATATGTGGCAGACCTGCGGTACCAAACATCAATGCCAGACCTAAAGAAATCGCATCAATCGGATTAGATGCCAGACTACCCGGACCCATGATTTTGGTCGCATCTGTCAGGCTCAAGTCATGTACTTTTGAGTAGACACCAATCGCCTGTTCAAACATGTTGGTAAAGCTGAAGCCCACACCTTTCATAACCATGAATGCCATAAAGGTTGCACCAGACAGCAACATCACCGCCTTGATGATCTGTACCCAAGTGGTTGCCAACATACCGCCGAACATCACGTAGGCCATCATCAACAAGCCAACGATCACGACTGCAATGTTATAGTTCAGACCGAATAGAAGTTTGATCAGCTGACCTGCACCCACCATCTGTGCAATCAGATAGAACGCGACCACAACCAGTGAACTTAAAGCAGCCAAGGTACGTACCGGTTTTTCCTGTAGACGGAAAGACACTACGTCTGACAGGTTGTATTTACCCAAGTTACGCAGACGTTCTGCCACCAGGAACAATACGATCGGCCAACCGACCATAAAGCCCAGTGAATACAGCAAGCCATCAAAGCCTGACAGGAACACCATCGCAGAAATACCCAGGAAAGATGCGGCTGACATATAGTCACCGGCAATCGCCAGGCCATTCTGGAAACCAGAAATACCGCCACCGGCCGTATAGAAATCTGTGGTGCTGGTGGTTTGTTTCGCTGCCCATTTGGTAATGAACAGTGTTGCACCGACGAAAATCACAAACATGATAATCGCGTGCCAGTTGGTCGCCTGCTGTTCTGCTGCACCCAGATCAGGACCAGCGAAAGCCATACCTGAGGCCATTGCAGTTGCAGCAAGAGCAATAAGAGAATTCCATTTCATCTTAGTGGTGTCCTTTTTCATGAGCAATCGCTTCGACTTCACGGATTGCTTCTTCAGTCAATTGATCAAGTTTGTTATTGGCAATGTAGGAATACACACCACACAAGATAAACGACAGGACAATGATACCCAGACCGAGTGGAATACCCCACGTAGTCACACCACCTGAAATTGAAGACAATAGAAATTCTTTGTTGTAACCAACCAGCAACATGAAACCCACATAGACAAATAGCATAATGCCGGTCAACGTCCAGCTGAGCATACTTTTCTTGCGGACCATTTCCTTGAATTTTGGATTTTGTAGAATACGATCTACTTGTACCTCATCCATAATTACTACTCCTGTAGCCCAACCTTGGGCTGCCTATTTTTTAATTCGAATTATCACTGTTGCAAGTTAACAATAATCGTAGGTGCTTGTAATTTAGACTTTGGTCGTTAAAAAATGATCAATTTAAACTGTAGCGTTCACGATGCGTTATCATAGCGGCATGATCAGTACACATCAGGCTATATGAACAGTTGGCTCATCATAGGGGTACTCGCCCTCTATATCGCATTACTCTTTATCTGCGCTTTCTACGGGGAAAAACATGCCAGCCGGCTGAGTACCCGTGGGCGCATGCTATTGTTTAGTTTAACTTTAGGCGTCTACTGTTCCTCCTGGACCTTTTATGGCGCCACGGGTGCTGCGGTACGTGAAGGCATTATTTTCCTGCCGATCTATCTGGGTCCGCTGCTCTTCGTTGCCGTCGGCTATGACATCTGGCGTCGTCTGGGACGGGTGAGACAGCATCATGCCATTTCTTCGATCGCTGACTTTGTCGCAGCACGCTATGGTAAAAGTGGTCCCCTCGCCTCGCTGGTAACCATTCTGGCGGTGGTAGCGATTGTGCCTTATCTGGCCTTGCAGTTACGTGCGATTGCCTTAAGTGCCGCCGTCATTCTGGAACCTTCCGCAGGTGTAACCGGCACGACCAATGGCGTACTGTTTCTGACTGGGGTTCTGGCAATACTGGCGATGATGTTTGGTACCCGGCAGATTGCCAATACTGAACAGCATGGCGGCCTGATGCTGGCCGTGGCATTTGAGTCTTTTGTCAAACTCTTCGCCCTGCTGGCAGTTGCCTGTTTCTTTATGTTTGAAGCACCAGAAAATCTGGCACAGATCAGTAGCGATATCAGCACTACTTTTCATGATGTACAACTGTTTGGCGTGCCACAAAGTTTCTGGATTCAGACCCTGCTCGCGGCACTGGCCATTATCTGCCTGCCGCGCCAGTTCCATGTGGCGGTGGTTGAGCTACGTGATGAAAAACATATTCGTGGTGCGCGGCGTTGGTTTGCAGTTTATTTGATTCTGACTACCTTGGCGATTATTCCAATTGCCAGCTGGGCGCTACATGCTGCACCGCAATATCTGGCCATTCCGGATGTGGCGGTCCTGTCCTTACCACTTAGCTATAATCAGGACTGGTTGACCTTATTGGCATTTCTGGGTGGTTTCTCTGCCTCTACCGGGATGCTGCTGGTGTCTTCGGTGGCACTGTCAATCATGCTCAGCAATGACCTGATCATGCCGGCGTTGTGGCGTTTAAAGCTGATTTCCCGGCATGACAAACGCTTGCCGCTGGTGCTGAAATTTACTCGCCGGGTCTGTATCCTGGGCGTGATGTTGATGGGCTTCCTGTTCTTCAAGTTCTTTAATGATATTGACCAGTTGTCGGTTTTTGGTCTGTTGGCATTTAGTGCGGTGGCACAATTCGCCCCTGCCCTGATCGGTGGCCTGTACTGGCGTGGCGGTAGTAAACAGGGTGTCTATGCTGGACTCCTGACCGGTTTTGCCTTGTGGGCTTATACCCTGCTGTTTCCAACCATTTTGCGAAGCCTGCCAGAAGCCTATAGCAGCTTTAGCCAAAGCTTGCTGAATCAAGGGCCTTTTGGCTGGAACTGGTTAAGACCGGAAGCCCTGATCGGTTTTGAGTCTTTTGATCCACTGACGCATGGCGTAGTTTGGGCACTGGGCTTAAATACCCTGCTGTATATCTGGATTTCCCGTATTTTCCGTCCGAGTATTGCCGAACAGATTCAAGCCGAAAGTTTCTTCTATTATGAAACCAAGCCACTACCCTCGCAGAGTCCTTCTAACGAGGTCAGCTATTCGCATCAGGATGTCGCCCGTTTAAAAGTCGGTGATCTGATTACCCTGGCTAAACGCATTACCGGCGAAGGCCCAACCACACGCGCTTTCCAGCAGTTCTGCACCCAAAACAGTGTTGAGCTGAATGAAAACAGCAGTGCCAATGGCATGTGGTGGCGTTTCACCGAACAGTATCTGGCGGGGACTATCGGGGCAGCCTCGGCACGTACCCTGTTGACCACAGCTATGGTTAATAATGGTTTGGCATTGGGTCAGGTCGCCAATATTCTCGATCAGGCCTCGCAATGGCAACGCTTTAATCAGAACCTGATCATGACCATGATTGATCACATGACCCAAGGGGTCAGCGTAGTCGATGAAAACATGTGTCTGGTGGCCTGGAACAATCAGTATCTGAAACTGTTTGATTATCCGACCGATATTGTCTATGTCGGTTGTCCGATCGCCGACCTGATCCGTTATAACGCTGAACGTGGTGAATGTGGCCCGGGCTCGGTTGAAGAACATGTACGGAAACGGATTCACTGGATGCAGGTCGGCAGTGCCCATGAATTCGAACGAATTCGTAAAGATGGCCGCGTCATTCAGATGCGCGGCAATCCGATCGAAGGCGGCGGGTTCGTTACCACTTTCGCCGATATTACTGCCTTCCGTGAAAATGAAGCCGTGCTTGAAGCCCGCGTTCAGGACCGTACCCAGCAGCTGGCCGATGCATTGTCCGAGCAGCAACTGGCGCGTGAACAGGCCGATAAGGCCAATATGTCAAAAAGCCGCTTCATTGCAGCCGCCAGTCATGACCTGTTGCAGCCAATGCATGCCGCGCGCCTGTTCAGTACCGCACTCGAACAAAGCGTGCAGAATGATGAAGACCGCAAGACCTTACAACAACTGGATCGTGCTTTGCATGGTGCAGAAAGCATGTTGTCTGCCCTGCTGGATATTGCCCGACTGGAAGGCGGCACCATTCAGCCGAAACGTCAGGCTTATCCGCTGCATGACTTGCTCAGCGATCTGGAACTCCAGTTCAAATCCATCGCTGCACAGCGTGGTATCAAGTTCAGTGTGCATGATGCACAGTTCTGGATTGATACCGATCCACAATGGATTCGCCGCATTATCCAGAACTTTGTCAGCAATGCGTTGCGTTATACTGCCAGAGGTAAAGTGGTGGTCGGTGTATTACGTTCGAGCAGCAGACCGAATCATATCCGTATTGGCGTCTGGGATACTGGCCCGGGCATTGCCGAAGAACAGCGCATCAAACTGTTTCAGGAATTTGAACGTTGCGGCCACACCTCGCCTTGGGGTGAACAGGGTCTGGGCCTAGGTTTGGCGATCGTACAACGCATGACCAGCATGCTGGACTATCCGGTACATGTGTCTTCTGCGCTGGGTAAAGGTTCCTGCTTTATGATTGAAGTGCCTGTGATCGAAGCACCGAAAGTGGTCGCAGCACCGGTTCAGGCCGTACCTTTAAAGAGCAAAGCCTTTAAGATTCTGTGTCTGGATAATGATGAAACCATTCTGGAAGGCATGTCGACCTTATTGACCAAATGGGGTTATCAGGTGTTTAAAGCCACTGAACCTGAACAAGCAGCCATGCTGATTCAGCAGGAAAATATTCAGGTCTGGCTGGTGGATCAACATCTGAATCAGGACAAGATCGGTCTGGATTTCATTCTGGAACATCGTTCGAAGGATATTCCGGTCGCGTTGATTACCGCCGATTCCGATCCGGAATTGCCGCAACGTCTAAAAGAGCTAAACATTGTTCTGCTGAAAAAACCGCTGAAACCGGCCTCATTACGTTCATGGTTATCTGGACTGAAAATTTCCGACTCCTAAGTAGATAACGATCTGATCAATGCCCATTTCACACCCTGAAATGGGCATTTTTTATACTCAACTGCCACATAAACTTACCTAGCTTGCATAAAATTTATTCTAATGTGCTAAAAGCAGCAAATATGCCGAAAATACAGCTGAATAAATTGACCAAAATGCTCATTTTTTAATTCACTATGGCAAAAACTGACGAATGTATTAATGTACATGTGTACACTTAGTTACAATTAATTATCTTATTGTTTTTAATAAAAATTAAAGAGTAGTTTTCCACTACTATAACTTTAGTCGTATTTTTATCCCTTGTACTTGGCTCTAAAAATAGAGGAATAAGAAACGATCAGTTTCCATCTCATGTAGCCTTAATTTTTTTGGTCGCTGATCTATTTCTGCATATCGGAGTTCTTCACATGAACATAGATCAAAACCAGGGCCTGAATCAGACCCAGCAGTTTCACCGTCAATATGGCGCCAACGCCTTATTGCCAAGCATTAACTGGGCACAGATCTTTAAATACAGCAAGCTGAATGATGCCCAGTATCAGGCACTGGAAACGCTGTATCAGAGTGCAGTACCCCTGGCACTGCAAGTCTTTGATGAATTACATTTTGATGTCTTTGAACCTTATGCCTACAAGCCGCAAGGTCTGGGACTATTTGAAAAGATTGCTGAACAGGAAGACAAGCTGATTCAGTCTTTAGAAGCTGAAACAGAGGACCTTCCAGCAAAAACCCGTCATCAGATCTGGAGCATGTTGCTGCGTGGTGGCGCGGTACTGGTCTTTAAGGCCTGGCTGGGTAAAGTCAAAAATGAAGAAGATTGTCTGGACACCAGCCAATTTGATGAGCTGTCTGATCTGTTATTTATCAAAACCTGTCCACATGAACTGGCGCAGCGTTTACATGTCGACCCGAATACGCGCGACGAACATGTCTTCCTGATGTATGACAATGAAGTTTATCTGGATCGTTTTAACAGTCTGGAAACTGCAGCGCTGTTTGTCGATCTCGGTGTTTATGATGCGACTTTCCTGAGTCTGCGTGATGATCGCGTGGCGGAATATCTGAAATCGAAAGGTTATGTCACTGAAGAGCAGATTGATGAATTGCAATGTGCCTTAAATCCTTTGTTTTGTGATGATTTCACCCGCAAACAGGATTATATCGCCTAGCTGACTCAGGCCTTTGCACTCAATTTTGCAGATTTCGCCCATAAAAAAAGACCTCCAAGGAGGTCTTTTTCAATTCGGCTATGCAGAACTTACATTTTGCGGTCTTCAATATTCAGTGCATTAATGGCCAATACCGCTTGCGTCCGGTTTTGTACGCCAAGCTTACGGAAGATTGCAGTCACATGCGCTTTAATCGTCGCTTCTGACACATCCAGTTCATAAGCGATCTGCTTGTTTAATAAACCTTCAGCCACCATCATCAATACCCGGAACTGTTGCGGCGTCAAAGACTGGATCCGTTCTGCCAAAGCCGTTTCATCGGCAGCACGCGGATCAAAATTCATATTGGCTGGCAGATTTGGTGGTAACCAGATTTCACCTTCAAGCACTTCACGAATCGCTTCACCAATATGGCTTGGATGGGCAGATTTAGGAATATAGCCCATCGCACCATGTGCAATAGCACGCTGGATGATGCTGACTTCTTCATGTGCAGACACGACAATAATCGGTAAAGACGGATACTGTGCGCGGACATGCACCAAGGCAGAAAAGCCAGAAGCACCCGGCAGGTTTAAATCCAAGAGCACAAGATCAGGCTCAGGGCCATTTTCTAGACGTTCATAAAATTCATTGACTGCCGCAGTTTCATGAATCTGGGCTTGTGGCAGGCTATAACGTACAGCTTGAATCAAGGCATGACGAAATAGTGGATGATCATCAACGATTAAAATATTCATAGGCAACGTGAGAGAGATCTTGGCACGGTAGCCTCTATTCTAACCACACAACCCGGTTAAGGATATGCAAGACACTACAATTTTTAAAATAATATGCAGTTTTTCTTCAAAATTGCCCATTTTTGCACTATTGCAATAATTGTTTAATTCTCATCACTTTTTTATATATCATTTATTCCTCACTGAAAAAGCTTATCTTTATTCAATATAAATATAAATATCAATTACTTAAATGCAAAACCTCCTTAAGAATCGAGCCTTTGTCGTATATCGTAAAATTAGATAACTTTTCAGCTTTTCGTTATTTTACAGCCCTTCGCTGAATCGTGATTAATAGGAACATTCCGAGATTACCCCTATTTTTCAGGTTCTAAATATGTCTAATTTTAATGCGCAAAAACCCTTAAATATTGTGGCCGTATCTGGCGGTTTAAATCATCCTTCAAAAACCGAAGCTTTGGTTCAGGCGATTCTGGATGAGCTTGGAGAAGCGACATCTATTAATGTGCATTTCATTAAATTTAGCGAAATTGGTTCGCTCTTGGGCGGCGCGATTTACCGCAATCAATTGCCGCAACGCGTTCAGGATGACCTGGCAGCTGTAGAAGCCGCAGATGCGCTGATTGTCGGCACTCCTGTGTACCGCGCTTCATTTACAGGCCTGTTCAAGCATTTCTTTGACTTTGTCGAGCAAACGGCGCTGGTGGATGTTCCGGTATTACTGGCGGCTTCTGGTGGCAGTGACCGTCATGCACTGGTACTTGAACATCAACTGCGTCCTTTATTCAGCTTCTTCCAGGCACAGACTTTACCGATTGGGGTCTATGCTACCGACCGCGATTTCACCCCTGAATATACCATCCACAGTGAACTGCTCCGCGACCGGATTACCCTGGCTGTAGCGCGTGCATTACCGATTCTGGAATGGGCACCAGCCAAGGGACAACGTTCTGAAGTGATTAAAGAAAAAACCATTCAGGCGAGTCAAAATCTAGGCATTAATAAGCAGATCGAGCAGGAAGAAGTGCTGCCTTCAGCAGCCGTGCCTAGCCTGGATGCCGCAGAATCGCGCTTGCACAGCAAGAAAGCACCAAAGACTCAAGTGGCTTGAACATAGCATTGCAGAGGGTGATGAATATGTCGAATGATAAAAATATCGTATTTGCCTATTGGGTACCGAATGTCAGCGGTGGCTTGGTGGTCAGTAACATCGAGCAGCGTACCGACTGGAGCTATGACTATAACGTGCGTCTGGCACAAACGGCTGAACAGGCAGGCTTTGATTATGCTCTGACCCAGATCAGTTTTACTGCCGGCTATAACGCAGAAAACCAGCATGAATCAGTGAGCTTCAGTCATGGCATTCTGGCCAAAACAGAACGTCTGAAAGTCATTGCCGCAATTCTGCCGGGTCCATGGAAGCCGGCACTGGCTGCCAAACAACTGGCGACGATTGATCATCTGAGCAATGGCCGGATCGCGATCAATGTGGTCAGTGGCTGGTTCCGCGGTGAATTTGATGCGATTGGTGAAGAATGGCCGGAACATGACGAGCGTTATGCCCGTTCGGAAGAATTTATCCGTAGCCTAAAAGGGGTTTGGACCCAGAATAACTTTAATTTTGAAGGTAAATATTATCAATTTAAAGACTATACCCTGAGTCCAAAACCGCTACAAAAACCGCATATTGAAATCTTTCAGGGCGGCAGTTCCCGGGCAGCACGTGATATGGCATCCCGTGTATCTGACTGGTACTTCACCAATGGCAATGCCCCGGAAGAGCTGAAAAAACAGATCGATGATATTCGTGAAAAAGCCAAGGCCAACAACCACTCGGTGAAAATTGGTGTAAATGCCTTTGTGATTGCACGGGATAGCGAAGAAGAAGCTCAGGCCGTATTGCAGGAAATCATTGCCAAGGCCAATGTGCAGGCAGTGAAATCTTTTGGTGAAGCGACCCGTGAAGCCGGCGCAGCAAGTCAGGAAGGTGAAGGCAACTGGGCCAAATCCACCTTTGAAGATCTGGTGCAATACAATGACGGATTCCGCACCAATCTGATCGAACCCCCCCAGCAGATTGCTGAACGGATTATCGAGCTGAAGAAAGTCGGTGTCGATCTGATTCTGTCAGGCTTTTTGCACTTTATTGAAGAAATCGAATATTTTGGCCAGAAGGTGCTGCCTTTGGTCCGTGAGCTTGAAGCACAACAGGCAACCCCTGTGCAGCAAGAAGAAGCTGAGCTCGTATAATCATTCCAATAAATCTCAGCAGATTCACTCCCTCCCTCAAGGCTCGGCTTGGGGGGATTTTTTTATGTGATAAAATTGTTGTCTGGCTAGGTTTAAGATCATCAATTCCTTAAAATTCTGCACTAACGACTTTCCAAGAATTTGAACAATGCAACTGATCTGGTTTCGTCAAGACCTCCGCATTCATGATCATGCCGCGCTCTGGCATGCCACCCAGCAAGGCAGCTGTATAGCACTGGTGGTTCTCTCTCCCGAACAATGGAAGCTGCATCAGGATGCCCGGACTAAAATTGATTTTTATCTGCGCCGCCTCGGCATCTTAAAGCAGCAGTTAGCGCAGCTGAATATTCCATTAATCATTTTAAATGTTCCCTTATGGCAAGACCTGCCGGCCGAAATGCTAAACCTGTGTCAAAAACTGCGGATTGATACGCTACATGCCAATATTGAGGTGGGCGTGAATGAACTGCAACGTGATGCAAAGGTACAGCAGATGCTGGAACAGCAGCAGATCCGGGTCGAGCTGTATCATGATCGCAGCCTGTTTCCACTGACCAGTATCCGCAATCAGTCCAATCAACCCTATCAGGTCTATAGCGCATTCAAGAAAAAATGCTATGAGCGACTGATTCAGGATATACCGGGCTGCTATCCTGCCATTCAGCCTCAAGATCTGCTTGAATTACCGGATCAGCTGAACAATTTTGATCTGGGAAAATTTGCGGCTGATTATTCTGTTGACCATACTGCCCAGCTCTGGCCTGCGCAGGATCAAGCTGCCATTGAGCTGCTCGATGACTTTATCGGGGAGAAAATGGCTCACTATAAAACCGAGCGAGATCTACCTGCAGTCGATGGTACCAGCCGTCTGTCACCGTATCTGAATATCGGTATTCTCTCGATCCGTCAATGTATGCAGACCCTGTTTAAGGACGGTTATTTCCAGATTGATGATATCGGTCAGCAGACCTGGCTGGATGAACTGCTGTGGCGCGAGTTTTATCTGCATACCCTGTTTGATTTTCCCCGTGTATCCAGGCATCAGCCTTTTAAGGAAAATACCGATAACATCCAGTGGCGCAATGCACCTGAAGATCTGGCTGCTTGGCAACAAGGACACACCGGGATTCCGATTGTGGATGCCGGCATGCGGCAAATGCGAGCCACTGGCTGGATGCATAACCGGGTGCGCATGATTACTGCGATGTTTCTATGTAAAAACCTACTGATAGATTGGCGCTTGGGAGAAAGCTGGTTCATGCAGCATCTGATTGATGGTGATCTGGCAGCGAACAATGGCGGCTGGCAATGGTGTGCCTCGACCGGTATGGATGCCGTGCCCTATTTCCGGATTTTTAATCCGGTCAGCCAATCACAGAAGTTTGATCCGAATGGGGATTATATTCGCCGCTGGATGCCGGAACTAGCGCATCTAGATGCCAAAAGCATTCATGACCCCTATGCCAAAAATCCGAATCTTGAACTGAATTATCCAAAACCGATCGTGGATTTAAAGTCCTCCCGCATACGGGCGATTGAAGCTTTCAAGCAAATTTAAAACCAAAATTTTTCATCTCGAATAAAACAGCCTCCGATAAAGAGGCTGTTTTATTTTCAGATCAGGAATAAAAACTTGGATCAGGCACTTTTCCAGTCAGCACCCATTCCCCCACTTCCTGATATTTATAATCGATCGGGTCATGCAAGGTCTGGGTGCGGACATTACGCCAGAAACGGTCAAGATTGAGCTTGGCCGTGGTGGCCCGCGCACCCATCACCTGGAAAATATTCTGGGTAATATAGAGAGAGGTATTGGTTGCGGCAATTTTGGTTGTGGCAATGGCAACCGAGACTTCACCGCGCTGTTCAGCATTTAAATCATTCCCAAGCTCCCAGGCTGCCTGTAAAGCCTGAACCGCTTTATCTGCCAGTAAGCGTACACTTTCCAGTTGTACATAAAACTCGGCAAAATGCTTCTGGATAAAAGGATCATTCACTGCATCGTCTGCCAGTGATTTGGACCAGGCTTTTTGGGTTTGTACGGTCTGCTTGGCGACATCAAATGCCCCTTCTGCCACGCCCAAAAACAGATGCACAAAAATCAGCTGGGCAATCAAAGGCCGTAGACTGGAATATGGCGTACTCAGTGGACCGGGATTTAACAGCAATTCATCTTCATGAATTTTGACCTGCTCAAAATGGCTGGTACCACTGTCGGTCTGGCGTTGGCCCATATTGTTCCAGTCGCCCAGAAAGCTCACGCCCTCTCGCCAGGTAGGAATCACTCCTATCAGTAATTTTCCTGCTTCGTCATAACCTGAACACAGCAACATATCCGAATCAATCGAACCTGAGCAGAAGCTTTTATCACCATGGAAAATATATTCGTTTTCTGAAACTTTTGTAACTGTGGTGCGATGGTCCAGCGGATTTAGAGTATTACCCCAGAATAGATTATTTTGGGCAGTCTGTTCAAACCACAGGCCATATTGTTCCGATTGGGAAAATAATTGCACGGTCGCAATCAGCAAATGATGAAAGCCATAGACATGCGCCAATGAACTGTCGACTTGGGCTACAATTTGAATAGTTTTAAAAATGGTCTGCCAATCTGTCTCCTGACCGCCATACTGTTTTGGAATGGACAGGCCCAGCAAGCCACTCTGGCGAATCAGGTCACGTTCGGCTTTAGGATTCCCACCTTGCCGATCCCGCTCTGCTGCAGTCAAAGCAAAAATTTCAGCAAGTTTCTGGGCAATATCGACAGGAGACTGATTTAAATATGGGGATTGTGCATTCATTATTTTAACTCATGTTCAGCATGGAAACAGCTTAGCAGATCAGGGTACTGACCTATATCCGAAAGCATGCAGAGCTTATGACTGATATAAAAATACCGGCAGAATGCCGGTATTGGAACCGCTTGAATTTAAAATTTATTACGCTGTACCTCTGCGATCAGATGATCCACCACTTGCGGTTCAGCCAAGGTCGAGGTATCGCCCAGGCTGTCCAGTTCATTGGCGGCAATCTTTCTCAGGATCCGACGCATAATTTTCCCGGAACGGGTTTTTGGCAAAGCCGGTGCCCAGTGCAGCGCATCCGGGGTCGCTACCGGACCAAGAAGCTTGCGCACCCAGCTGACCAGTTCGGCACGTAATTGATCTGAACTGGCCACATCAGCCTGCAAGGTCACAAAAGCACAAATTCCCTGGCCTTTAATGTCATGCGGCATCCCGACTACAGCGGCCTCAGCCACGGATTCATGCGCCACCAATGCACTTTCAATTTCTGCTGTACCTAAGCGGTGTCCGGATACATTCAGGACATCATCGACACGGCCGGTAATCCAGTAGTAACCGTCTTTATCACGACGCGCGCCATCTCCGGTAAAATAGGTTCCCGGATAGGTCGAGAAATAGGCTTCGATAAAACGCTCCGGGTCTCCCCAAATGCTACGCATCTGACCCGGCCAAGAATCCTTAATCACCAGATTGCCCTCAGCTTCACCCTCTAGTTCCTTGCCGTCAGCATCCACAATCGCAGGTTGTACGCCGAAGAAAGGCCGTGTCGCAGAACCGGGTTTCAAATCTGTCGCACCCGGCAATGGCGTAATCATAAAACCGCCAGTTTCGGTTTGCCACCAGGTATCGATGACGGGACAGCGGCTTTCACCGACCACGGTGTAGTACCAGTTCCAGGCTTCCGGATTAATTGGCTCACCGACCGATCCTAAAATTCTCAGGCTGCTACGGTCACTTTCCCGTACAAAAGCATCGCCCTCACGCATCATGGCGCGGATCGCGGTCGGTGCAGTATAGAGAATGGTCACGTTATGCTTATCAACAATATGTCCAGTACGCGCCCAGCTTGGATATTGCGGCACACCTTCAAACATCACGGTGGTGGTACCATTCGAAAGTGGCCCATACAGTACATAGGAATGCCCGGTGATCCAGCCCACATCTGCGGTACACCAGAATACATCATCCTGCTTGATATCAAATGCTTCACGGAAGGTGCAATTCACATAGGTCAGATAACCGCCAGTGGTATGCATCACGCCCTTGGGCTTGCCGGTGGAACCTGAGGTATACAGGATAAACAGCGGATCTTCGGCATTCATCGGTTCCGGTGGGCAGATGTCATTCACTGACATAATTTCCGTGTGATACCACAGATCACGCCCTTCCTGCATTTCAATCGGGTTACCGGTGCGGTGTACCACCATTACATTTTGAATCGAGTCTGTACCTGCCAGTTTTAGTGCCTCATCGACATTGGCTTTCAGCGGAATGGCCTTACCGCCGCGCATGCCGGAATCGGCTGTAATCACCATTTTCGCCTGACAGTCTTCAATCCGGCTAGCCAGAGAATCTGGCGAGAAACCACCAAATACCACGCAATGTACCGCCCCGATCCGTGCACAGGCCAGCATGGCAATTGCGGCTTCAGAGACCATCGGCATATACAGCATGACCCGGTCGCCTTTCTGGATGCCATTTTTCTTCAACACATTGGCAAAACGGCAGGTTTCATCATGCAGTTCGGCAAAGGAAATAATCTTGTGCCGCGAAGGATGATCCCCTTCCCAGATGATCGCCGGTTTATAAGGATGTTCTTTCAGGTGCCGATCCAGACAGTTGGCACTGACATTGAGCTGACCATCAGCAAACCATTCGATTTTAAAATCGTCTTTATTAAAACTGGTATTTTTGACTTGGGTAAAGGGCTTGATCCAGTCCAGACGTTGCGCCTGTTCTGCCCAAAATTTATCTGGCTGTTCTATAGAATATTGATAACGTTCGAAATACTGGTCTTCGAGCGTGCGTGCTGTTTTTTTAAATTCTTCGGGTACTGGATAGATCTCTTGCATAGGTCACTTCCTTGATTTTGTTCTATCTCATCACGAGAGGTTAATGCTGCGTTGTTGATTGTTTTTTATGCATAATGGCAGTATGGCCTGCTTATTTCAAATCCGGCAATCATGCTTTCGTCGTAGATTATTTATACAAATTCAATCAAAATAAACCACAACTTACAGTACAGAATCTTCTGCGCAACTGTGTATGATCTGTAGCATAGCCCTTAAAAATAAAATTGACCGCTTGTGGTTATTTCATCTGATTTAGCAGGATACACTTTATGAAATCGCCTGAATCTCCCTACTTTAGCCCGCCTGCATTGCCCGCAACCGATCATCCCCTGTCGATGAAAGGTCGCTTCGGGCGCTTGAGCTTTATTGCCTGGTCGGCATTTCTGTATTTCATTTTTTTATTTGGCAGTATCGCACTGGGTCTCAGTATTGATATTGTGAATATTTCTACCCATTCCCTAGATCCCAACTGGCTGATTTCACTGCAAGGCTTGGCCAGTATCGGTGTGCTGATCATGGTTCTGGTCTATGTGTATTTCGCTTTAGTGGTGACCGTTCGCCGTTTGCATGATATGAACCGCAGTGGCTGGTGGGCGCTGTTATTTTTACTGCCGGTAGTAAACATTTTTGTATGGCTTTATATCGTTTTTGGTTCGGGCGATCGAGGCAGTAATCAGTATGGTCCGGCACGAATGACTTTGCTCTGGGAAAAAATTCTGGCCTGGCTGATGATTATTCTGACCCTGCTTAGCCTGTTGGGATCTATCGCTTTATTCAGTTATATGAGCGGTGAAGAACAAACCCCTACCCCCACGGAAATGATGCAAAAAACCACCAAATACTTTTAACAACAGCGCCGTTATTTTTAGAAAATATCCACTGGTGACTTCGAGTCCTTATTAATTTTTTGCTGAACATCAGGCAAAATAGGCAAAATTTGAATTGTGGAATTTTTGTGGCAGAGCAAAACAATACCTTAAGCCAGGTAACTGAGGGCACCACGGAGTTGTTACATCAGGCAACTGAGAAAACGACCCAGACCGTGATTGAACATACCGCCAAGTATAATGATGCCTACAGCACCATTGACAAGATCATGGAAGGTTTCTGGGAACGTGTGCCTTATTTCTGTATCGCACTGATCGTAATTACGATTTTCTGGTTACTCTCCAAAGTCTTCAAGTTTTTCGTACGTAAAACTTTGGAAAACCGCTCTTATACCCGTCAGAATCTGGTGTTGGTACTCAACCGTGTCGGCAGTACCTTTATTATTTTCTTTGGTATTCTGATTGGACTGGTGATTGCTGTTCCTGGCTTTACCCCGGGTCAGCTGATGAGTGCCCTCGGAATTGGTTCGGTCGCGATCGGTTTTGCCTTCAAGGATATTTTCCAGAACCTGCTTTCTGGTGTGCTGATTTTGCTCAGTGAACCGTTCAAGATTGGCGACGATATTATCGTAAATGGCATGGAAGGTACGGTTGAAGATATCCAGATTCGTGCGACCTTCTTACGTTCACCAGATGGCCGTCGTATTGTCATTCCGAATGCCACGGTCTACACCAGTGCGGTCACGGTGAATACTGCCTATACCCGTCGCCGCTGCGAATTCGTGGTGGGCATCGGCTATGAAGATGACATCCAGAAAGCCAAAGACCTGATTACCGCTATTTTAGATAAAGACCCGACCATCCTGAGCCAGCCGGGCTTTAGTGTCAATGTGACGGCGCTGGCTGACTTTTCTATTACCCTAAAAGCCTTCTGGTGGGTAGATACCACTGAAACCGGCACCGGAACCTCAATCAGTGCGGTGCAGGAACGGGTGATTCAGGCTTTTGCCGAGCATAATATTTCGATTCCGTATCCGGTACAGGAAGTCAAAGTCTATCGTGGTGAAGGCAATGAAGAAGCTTCAGCACGCGCTAAACAGTCGACCTAAAACATAGGGAATCACAGTTTCTGTACGGATAATACGGTTGCCCAGACTCACAGCCTGGCAGCCGTTTTTGATGAGTAAATCAACTTCATATGGAATAAATCCACCCTCCGGACCAATAACAATCGTACAGGGATGCTCAATCGCAAACGGCATCGCTTGCTCTGCATAAGGATGTGCCACATAAGCCGGACCATCCGCACTAATCAAACCCGGCAAGATATCTTCAACAAAGGGTTTAAAGCGTTTATACAGCTCGATTTTCGGAGCAACCGTATCGCCTGCCTGTTCCAGTCCCAGCTCGATATAATGATTTAACTGCTGTAAAAATGGAGTTTGCCAATAGCTTTTATCGACACGATAGCTATGCAGTAAAATGATTTTTTCAACGCCCAAGGTTACACTGTCCATGATCAGACGGCGCAGCACTTTCGGACGTGGCAAGGCCACAATTAAAGTCACTGGCAATTTTTCTGGAACAGCTTCTTCTTGCAGCGGTTTCAAGCGCACTGCTTTTTCAGAGATTTCGACAATCTCAGTCAGGTAACGCAGACCTTCCCGAATTCCGACTTTTAACGTATCTCCCACCTGGATCTGCAAATGCTGCTGTAAATGTTCCAGTTGCCGAGTTGAGGTAATGGACCAAAGTTCAGTTTCGGTTTGACGTGAATCAAGCAGGATGATGTTCATAAAAAAGAAGACCAAAAAAATATGATATATCCCTCTATTGGCTAGAGGGTGGCGACAGGGATGTCGCCTGCAGTGCTGAGGGACAGGACGTCCCTTCAGCACTGCAAAAAGCTTTTGTTACTTTTGGCCCGACAAAAGTAAGATACTGCCTACGCTATAAAAAATATATTCTGTACCTCATCAAAAGGCCGTGATTGCCCTTTGAATTGATTTAACATCGCCTCAAATCATAATTAGATCAAATTATTATTGTATAGGCCTTCCCTACTTTTGACAGCGCAAAAGTAGGCAAAACGCTTTTGTTAGGTTGATGATACTTCCCTGTATCATCAGCCTAACGACGGCATCCCTGCCGTCTTGGTAAATCCAATATCTGTTACTTATCAATATAAATTAAAGATACTGATCAATCACCTGAATATGCTTGGCAAGTG
The DNA here is from genome assembly GCF_000369665.1 of Acinetobacter sp. CIP 51.11. Classification (GTDB taxonomy): domain Bacteria; phylum Pseudomonadota; class Gammaproteobacteria; order Pseudomonadales; family Moraxellaceae; genus Acinetobacter; species Acinetobacter lwoffii_S. The sequence goes on along the minus strand of NZ_KB850128.1, from coordinate 341,417 downwards.
ACCCCGTATTTAATTGCATAATTTGCTGCGCTGCTGCATTCAAATTTTCCGCCTTGAGCGGATCTTGCAAAAGTTCCAGTAATACCTCTGCAGCCTGCTGGGCATCCTGTACTACTGCGACTGCGTCTGCCTGAACAAACTCATCCACGATGGTCTGAAAATTAAAATAGTTTTTGCCTAAAACAGTCGGCACATTCAGCGCAATCGGCTCCAGAATATTATGTCCTCCACCTGGCTCATTTAAAGAACCACCCACATAACAGGCCTGGCTCAAAGCATACCAGAGCCACATTTCACCCATCGAATCGGCCAAATAAACCTGGGTATCTGCTTCGATACGTTGCCCTAAACTACGACGCTGAGTTTTTAATCCCAAAGACTGTGCAGCCTGGAACACCTCATCAAAACGTTCCGGATGGCGCGGTACCACAATACAGACCAAATATGGATCAGCTTCTAAAGCAGCTTTTAAAGCACTCAGAATTTCTTTTTCTTCAGGAGCATGAGTACTAGCTAATGTGACGATCTTTCGCCCCCCTAACTGCCACTCCTGTGTCAATTGATCTGCCTGCTGGATAAAGCGCTCGGGCGTAGTAATATCAAATTTGATATTGCCCAAAACCTGGGTTTTTTCGGCTGCTATTCCTAACTGGATATAACGTTGCTGGGTGGCAATATCCTGTGCCAAAAGCTGGGTTAACTGCTGTAGCATGCCTCTAGTCAGACCTTTGACCTTGGTATAACCTTTGGCAGATTTTTCAGACAGACGCGCATTCAACAATACAGTTGGCACATTAAACTGGGGTGCCTGATCCAGCAGATTAGGCCAAAGCTCGGTTTCCATCAGCAATAAAAGTTTCGGCTGATACTTTTGATAAAATTCACGAATTAAAGTTTTCTGGTCAGCAGGCAAATACACGGCTTGAAACAAATCGAGATAAGGCACTTTTAAAAAAAGTGATTTAGCGCGTACCTGACCGGTTTTGGTGGTATTGGTGACCAGCACCGGATGGCCAAGTTTTAAATAATGTTCAATTAACGGTTGGGCAGCATTGGTTTCACCCACCGACACCACATGAAACCAGATGGCATGCAGGTTTTTGGGTGGCTGAAACGGGCCGAAACGTTCTGTCAGTTCTTGTTGTAATTGTTCAGGATCGGTCGCACGTTTACGGATACGCGATTGATATAAGGGTTTAACCAGCGCCAAGGCTGCGTTATACCAAAATGGAGTGGCCACATTGCGCCCCTGTCCAAAGATTTAATGGGCAGAATATAGCAGAGCCACATCAACATGTTAATCAATGTGGCTCATTTTTAGATTATTCTACTGTAGTTAAAGCTTCTGCTTCAGCCAATGTCGGATAATCAATATAGCCTTCCGCGACATTGGTTCCGATCATATTTTCCAGCTTCAGTTCATTCAGCGGCGCATCTTCGAGCAGACGTTCGTATAGATCCGGATTGGCAATATAAGCCTTACCAAAAGCCACCGCATCAGCCTTGCCTGATGCCAACAGCTCAATCGCATCTTCACGACTTAGTTGCATATTGGCAATATAAGGCACTCCACCTGAACGCTCTTTCATATATTCAGAAATACTGTCTTCTGCCAGATATTCACGGGTAAAGAAGAAGGCAATCTTGCGCTTACCCAGCTGCTCCATGGCATAGCCAAATGTTTCACGTGGATCATTGTCGCCCATGTCATGGTCATCACAACGCGGCGCAAAATGCACCCCTACACGATCTGCGCCCCATACTTCAATCAGTGCATCAGTTGCTTCTAGCAGGAAACGTGTACGATTTTCCACTGAACCGCCGTATTCATCTTCACGCTGATTGGTTTTGCTTTGCAAGAACTGGTCAATCAGATAACCATTGGCAGCATGTAATTCAACACCATCAAAACCGGCTTCTTTAGCACGAATCGCGGCTTGCTTATATTGCTCGGTAATGGCATGAATTTCCGAAATTTCCAGCGGACGCGGCAACACATAAGGACGTTTTGGACGTAACAAGCTGACATGACCCGCCTGTTGTACTGCACTTGCAGAGACTGGTGTTTCACCATTTAACAGATCCGGATGCGATACACGACCAACATGCCAAAGCTGGGCAACAATCAGACCGCCCTTCTCATGAACCGCTTGAGTAACCTTTTTCCAGCCTTCGACCTGAGCATCGGTAAACAATCCTGGAGTATTTAAATAGCCATTGGCTTCTTCAGAAATCACTGTGGCTTCAGAAATAATCAGGCCAGCACTTGCACGTTGCGCATAGTACTCAACCATCATTGGGGTTGGAACGCGATCAGCAGTTGCGCGGTTACGGGTCAGCGGCGCCATGATGACACGGTTTTTAAGCTCTAACGCACCGAGCGTTAAAGGAGAATTTAATTCAGCCATCGTTACTCCCACCTGTTAAAGGTGTTGTTGTAGGTGTTCGATAAATTGTTGAATCAAAGTTTCATTGCGGGAGAAATATGACCACTGTCCATGCTTGGTCGCAGTGATCAGGCCAGTCTGCTGTAATACAGACAAATGATTGGACATGGTGGACTGGGAAACCTGGCCCAAACGTTCAATTTGACCTGCACAGACCCCACGTTGAAAGCCACCACACTCTTCCGCAGACAGATATTGCTCCGGAGATTTTAACCACTCCAGAATTTGTCGACGGGTCGGATTGGCTAAGGCTTTAAAAATTAGATCAAGGTCCATAGGCACATCACAATCAGTGGCGCAACGAAACTTTATTCAGCATCTGCGACCATTATATCGTATTTTTTCGATTTATATATCGAAAATTTTAGATATAATAATCACAATCTGCACAAACTTTGTTACGCCAGCTTTTAAACGATTTCTTACAGGCCCTGTTTCAGGCTTGCTTCGATAAATTTGTCCAGATCACCGTCCAGAACTGCGCCAGTATTGGAATTTTCCACACCTGTACGCAAATCCTTAATACGTGAATCATCCAGGACATAAGAACGGATCTGACTACCCCACCCAATGTCAGACTTGGAATCTTCCAGTGCTTGTGCCGCTTCGTTACGTTTGCTCATCTCGAGCTCATAAAGTTTGGCACGTAACTGCTTCCAGGCGTGGTCACGGTTGGCATGTTGTGAACGCTGGTTCTGACAGGCCACCACAATTCCGGTCGGTGCATGGGTTAAACGCACGGCAGAATCTGTTTTGTTAATATGCTGACCACCCGCCCCTGATGCACGATAAGTATCGGTACGAACATCGGACGGATTGATTTCAATTTCGATATTGTCATCAACTTCCGGTGACACAAACACGGCAGAGAACGAGGTATGACGACGGTTGCCCGAGTCAAAGGGCGACTTACGCACTAAACGGTGTACACCAGATTCGGTACGTAACCAGCCATAGGCGTACTCACCTTCCACACGAATCGTCGCAGATTTAATCCCGGCAACATCCCCATCAGATTCTTCCATCACTTCTGCTTTAAAGCCATGACGTTCAATCCAGCGTAGATACATACGTAGCAACATAGACGCCCAGTCCTGTGCTTCTGTACCGCCTGAACCAGCTTGAATTTCCAGATAGCAAGGATTTGGATCCATCGGATTATTGAACATACGGCGGAATTCAAGCTTGGCCAGTTCTTCTTCAGCCGTGCTCAGTTCAGCCTGTACATCTTCTAGCAAGCTTTCATCATCCGCTTCAACCGCCAGATCAAGCAAAGCCTGTGCATCTTCAAGCTGGGTACTTAAGCGATCCAGCACATTTAATACATTTTCAAGCTCGCCTTTCTCTTTGGCCATCGCTTGGGCACGACTCTGGTCATTCCAGATGGTTGGATCTTCTAATTCACGCAGGACTTCTTCTAAACGCTCTTTTTTCAGATCGTAGTCAAAGATACCCCCGTAGTGTTTGACCACGTTCGTTTAAGTCTTTTAATTGGTTTAGATACGGATTAATTTCCACGTGAATTACTCTCAATCAAAATTAGGCACAAAATTCTTAGCCCGATATTATAGCACAGTCTATTTCCGCTATTTTAACGATCCATTCAGTCTAAGGCTCGAATGTCTTGAGCATTTAGACCTGTATTTCCCTCATCCAATTTTCAACATCTCATAGACTCTTTTGCGTCTTTTTATCCGAAATTTTTATCGGCTTTTTAGCCCCGTTTTATGACCGAAATATAATTTTGCAATTGATTTTATAATTTAGGATTTCTTATTGGTCTGTATAAAAAATCAGCGAATTCAATAGATTCCACAATATCTACACACTTTTAATAAAACACTACATTATAAATTTAATTTTATTATTCAGTCACTTGTTCAGCAAAAATTACACAAGATTACGCTATTCACATTACTGTAACTTTCCTTTGATTGACGATCTTTGGAATTGCTCTAGACTGAAAGTTGTAACAAAAAGTGTAATGTTTTTAACTCACGATTTGAGGGGTAGTAACCATGAAAAAATTAGCGATTGCTTCGGCACTACTTTCAGCAATAGCAATGACTGGTACAGCAGCACATGCTTACCAAGCAGAAATTGGTGCATCAGCAGGAGTGGTTGATCCTGACAACGGTGGAACTAGCGGTTCTTTCGGCGTTGATGGTACATATTACTTCAATCCAGTTCAAACACGTAATGCACCATTAGCAGAAGCAGCATTCCTTGATCGTGCAAGTAACGTCAGTGCGCAATATCAATATAATGAAATTGGTGATTCTGAAGCGCATCGTTATGGCGTAGGTGCAGAGTACTTCGTACCAAATTCTGACTTCTACCTAAGCGGTAACGTCAATGGTCATGATCTGCAAGATAACAATGAGGTAGATAATGACTTAACTACTTATGCTGCAGAAGTCGGTTATCTACCAGCGCCAGGCCTATTGATTGCGGCGGGTGTGAAAGGTTGGGATAACGACGAGGATGATGGTGTAGATCCAACATTACGTGCTAAATACGTGACTACCTTAAGCAACGGTAAAGATATCAACCTGGAAGCAGGTGCAGCGTTTGGTGATCTAGATGAATACAATCTGGCAGCAGATTATTTCATCGACAAAACCTTGAGTGTCGGTGCTGATTATCACAACAATGATATTACCGATAAAAGCGAATTTGGTATCAATGCACGTAAGTTCATTAACCAGCAAGTGAGCTTAGAAGGCCGTGTCGGCTTTGGTGAACAGTTTAACAATGACTACAATACCTTTGGTGTAGCAGCGAAGTACCGCTTCTAATCTAAAACCAAAAATTAGTCATTCATAGAAAACCCATCCTCGGATGGGTTTTTTTATTGCACTCTTAACAAGCATTTAGGTATTTTTGCACATTGACGGGGCGAATATAAACTGTACAATTTGTTACAACTGTTCATCAAACAGTCATATTTTTATAACAAAGAGAGAAATCTAAATGCTTAAGAAACTTGCTCTTGCTACAGCGCTTCTTGCTGGCCTGGGAACTGCACACGCTTATCAAACTGAAGTTGGGGCTTCTATTGATCTTCTTGATCATGACCAAGGTGGTTCGGATGTAGGTTTTGCTATCGATGGGACTTACTACTTCAACTCGGTCCAAGTCAAAAATTCACCTTTGAATGAAGCTGCATTCTTAAACCGTGCCAGCAATGTGAATGGTGTATTAAGCTATCAAGATGATTCAGACACGTTTGGCATTGGTGCTGGTATTGAGTATTTTGTTCCAAATTCAGACTTTTATTTAAGTGGTAACATTGCTCATTTTGATAATGATGCTGGTGACATAACTGGTTACGCTGCTGAAGCGGGTTATTTACCTGTTCCTGGCTTATTAGTAGCACTTGGTCTTGTAGGTATTTCTGAAGACAATGCAGACGATGAAATTGATCCAACTTTACGTGCCAAATATGTAACACAAGTCGGTCAATACGATATGAACTTCGAAGGTGGTGCAAGTTTCGGTGATATCGATGCTTATAACCTAGGTGCAGATTTATATCTAGACAAAACTTTCAGTGTTGGCTTAGGATTCTCTGACTCAGACCTAGAAGGTAATGATGTTTTTACTATTCGTGCCAAAAAATTCTTTAACCAACAAGTTAGCTTAGAAGGTTCGATTAATTTTGCTGATAATGCTGATATCTTTGGCGTACGTGGTGCATACCGCTTCTAATCTCTCCGATTAAAAGCAAAAAAACCGCTCACTCGAGCGGTTTTTTATGGTCTATTGTTCTAAATGCATAATCCGCATTTGCAGACTGACATTGCCATTAAAGACATTTTTATCCAGCTCATAGACCAAACGCGTATCTTTCATCGGATCAAAGTCATATTTATCCGCTGCATTGAAGGCGATCGCATCCACGACCTGACCATTCTCCAAAGCCACGCGCAATTTAAGATGTACGTCCTTAAGCCAGCGATAGTCCATAATTTTGAACACACCGTCAAAAATCGGCTGGGGAAATTTTTGCCCCCATGGACTTAAATTCTGCAATAAATTGACTGTTTCGATCTGAAAAGCAGAAGCTGGCAACTCTCCATCTGTCCATAAAGTCGCAGTGAATAAATCCTCATCCATCACACTAATCAGTGCTTCAAAGACCTGCTTAAACTCAGCGAAATTTTCTTTTTTCAGGGTTAAACCGGCTGCTGCTGCATGTCCCCCAAAATGACTGACTAAATGGGGATACTGCTCCGCCACCTGTTCAATCGCATCACGAATATGAATACCTTCAATCGAACGCGCCGAACCTTTGATATGAATCCCATCCTGATCCGCGGCAAAAACAATACTCGGACGATGAAATTGCTCTTTTAAACGCCCTGCTACAATCCCGATCACTCCCTGATGCCAATGCGGTTCGAACATGATCAGCGCAGCAGGTAATGCCGTCGCATCTAACTGGATTTTCTCAAGTTCGTTTAAAGCGTCCTGCTTGATTTTGCCTTCCACCTGACGGCGCTCGACATTAAGCTGATTCAGCTGTTCAGCCAGTGGATAGGCCATTGCTAGATCAGGAGCCAGCAGACATTCGATGCCGATGTCCATGGTTTCCATGCGTCCAGCCGCATTAATTCGCGGGCCCAGAACAAAACCGAGATCTTGGGCTTTTAGACCAGCAGGGTCACGTTTGGCAATATCCAGCAGTGCACTGATTCCTGCACGGCATAACCCTTGCTGGATCCGTTTCAACCCTGCATCGACCAGAATCCGGTTGTTATAGTCCAGACTCGCGACATCGGCATAAGTACCGAGTGCCACCAGATCAAGATAATTGGTAATTACCGTAGAGGATTTTCCAAGTTTCTTGCGATGGGTAGACAGATTGGCCAGTATATAAAAAGCCACCCCGACCCCAGCCAGTGCTTTGCTTGGAAAGTCGCAACCGAGCTGATTGGGATTGACCACGGCTTCGGCTTTTGGTGTCGGCTTGGTCGTCAGATGGTGATCAGTAATGATCACCTGCATGCCATGATCCTGCGCCTGTTTTACTCCGTCATGGCTGGAAATGCCATTGTCCACGGTAATCAGTAAATCAGGCGTGAAATTGACAAAGGCCAGATCTGCAATTGCGGGCGTCAATCCATACCCATATTTAAAACGGTCTGGTACCAGATATTCGACATTGGCACCCATATCGCGCAGTGCCAGCACCATGAGTGCAGTACTGGTCGCGCCATCGGCATCATAATCACCGACGATCACGATTTTCTGGCCACGATCAATCGCCTGATCGATCAGTTGAATCGCTTCAGGCAACCCCTTCATGGTCGGTGCCAGCAAATGCTTCAGCTTGAGCTCAAGTTCCTGCTCGGATTCCACCCCACGACGAGCCAGAATCTCGGCCACAAATGCAGGGACGCCCGGTAAATTTTCAGGGCGTGTCAGCAATGGACGTTGTTTGATTTCCAGTTTTTGCATGGTTATGGCATTAAGCGCTCTAAAGTCCAGCCGGCATCGGTTTGGCGATAACTTAAACGGTCATGCAAACGGTTCGGACGACCCTGCCAGAATTCATAATAATCGGGTTCGAGACGATAACCACCCCAGAATACCGGCTTGTCCAGCTGTTGCTGATTGGCAACCTGGGTATGCAAATCCCAAAAACGTTGCTGCAATTCCTCACGACTAGCCACGATGCCACTTTGCGGGGTACTGATATGCGCGGCAATCTGGCTTTCGCGTGGACGTTTATGATAATAGTCGGTCGATTCTTCTTCCGATATTTTCTTTACACGACCCGAAATACGAATCTGACGTTCCTGATCCTGCCAGTAGAACAACAGTTCGGCATAAGGATTTTTAGCCAGATCTAAACCTTTTTGACTATCATAGTTGGTATAAAAATCATACCCTGCGTCAGTCGCTCCACGCAGCAATACCGTACGCACATGCGGACGGCCTTGTGCATTGGCTGTTGCCAACGACATGGCATAGGGCTCGTGCAATTTTGCTTCCAGTGCATGGTTAAACCATTGCAAGAACTGCATATGCGGATTCGGATTGACTTGCTGTTCCTGTAACTCGCCTTTTTCATAATTCAGGCGTAGTTCACTTAGATCCTTGATCAGATCACTCATTATCTATGTTCCCGTTAAGCTGCATTGGCACGCACAGCATCTGCCAGGCTGTTTGCAAGTGTGGTGACTTCAGCCAGATCATCGCCTTCGACCATCACACGAATGACAGGTTCTGTGCCGGATTTACGAATCAATAAACGGCCACGGCCTTTAAGCTGCTGTTCGGCTTTTTCAAATTCAGCTGCCAGTGCAGGCACTGAATAAGGATCAAACATGGCATTTAAACGTACATTGACCAGGACATTTGGCAACAGTTTAAAGTCAGCCACAAGTTCATGCAGGGCTTTTTTCTGTTCAACCATCACCGTTAATACCTGCAAAGCGGCAATAATCGCATCGCCTGTGGTGCTCTTGTCCAAAGTCAGAATATGACCTGAAGGCTCACCACCAATGGTCCAACCATTTTCTTCCAGGCCCTGCAATACATAACGGTCGCCGACTTTGGCACGTAATAACGGCACTTGTGCTTTTTCCAGCGCCAGTTCCAATGCCATATTGCTCATTAAGGTACCCACAATACCTGCAGGTTTTTTCGAGCTTTGAGTCGCAAGAATATAAAGAATATGGTCACCATCAATCAGATTACCGGCTTTATCTACGAGAACCACACGGTCGGCATCTCCATCAAAGGCAATACCCAAATCCGCTTGATGTTGAACCACAGCTTGTTGCAAGCTTTCCGGATGGGTTGAACCACAGCCCTCATTAATATTTAAACCGCTCGGCTCATTGTGAATCGCAATCACACGTGCACCCAGTTCACGGAACACTGCAGGCCCCACGTTATAGGCTGCGCCATTGGCACAATCCACTACAATGGTAAGTTCATTCAGATCCAGATGATACGGGAACGTCGATTTACAGAATTCAATATAGCGACCATTAGCATCTTTAACCCGGATACTTTTACCCAGATTCGCCGTATCTTCAATCAAAAAATCTTTTTCAAGTTCCTGATTAATTTCGTCTTGTAAAGCATCTGGCAGTTTTTTACCTTCTGCAGAGAAGAACTTAATGCCATTATCAAAATACGGGTTATGCGAAGCGGAAATGACAATACCCAAGCTGGCATGTAAGGCACGGGTCAAGTGAGCAATCGCCGGTGTCGGTAGTGGACCTAAAAGATGAACATAAACGCCAGCGGCATTCAAACCTGCTTGCAAGGCTGCTTCCAGGATATAACCAGACAAACGGGTATCTTTACCCAGAACCACCAATGGTTTGGATTTTTTACTATGGCGTTTTAAAACTTTTCCGGCTGCAAATCCCAGTTTCAGGGCAAACTCAGGGGTAATCGGCAATTCGCCAAACTTTCCACGAATACCATCCGTACCAAAATAACTCATCTTTATCTCACTTCTTAGCGGATGATTGATATCACCCATTTTTTTCCTTGAGTCACACTTTACACCAAAATAAAAAAGCCGTCATTTGCATGACGGCTTTTTAAAATTTTAAATCACAGGAAATTAACCTACGCGATAGTTTGGTGCTTCTTTGGTAATGGTCACATCATGTACATGCGACTCCGACATACCGGCAGAAGTGATTTTCACAAACTTGGCATTCTGACGCAGGTCTTCAATCGTCGCAGAACCGGTATAACCCATTGAAGAACGTAGGCCGCCCATCATCTGATGTACGATATTACCCATTGGGCCTTTGTACGGTACACGACCTTCAATACCTTCAGGAACCAGCTTCTCGGCACCGGCCTTGGAGTCCTGGAAGTAACGGTCAGCAGAACCTGTCGCACCCGCCATCGCGCCCAATGAACCCATACCGCGATAAGCTTTGTAGTAACGGCCCTGGAAGAATTCAACTTCGCCTGGTGCTTCTTCAGTACCGGCCATCAATGAACCCACCATAATCGTGCTTGCACCCGCACCAATCGCTTTGGCCATATCGCCAGAGAAACGAATACCGCCATCCGCGATCAAAGGAATCTGATCTTTCAGCGCATTGGCCACAGAATCAATTGCAGAGATCTGTGGCATACCAATACCCGCCACAATACGCGTGGTACAGATTGAACCAGGACCAATACCAACTTTAACGGCATCCGCACCCGCATCAAGCAACGCTAGCGCAGCATCACCTGTTGCGATGTTACCGCCAATCACCTGAACTTGTGGATAGTTGGCTTTCACCCAACGTACACGCTCGATCACACCCGCAGAATGACCGTGTGCAGTATCGACTACAATCACATCTACACCTGCATCAACCAAGGCTTCTACGCGACTTGGCGTTTCTGCACCGGTACCGACAGCAGCACCAACACGCAGACGACCCAGATCATCTTTACAGCTGTTTGGATACAATTCAGCTTTACGGAAATCGGTTACCGTAATCAAGCCTTTCAGCTCTTGCTGATCATTGACCACCAGTACTTTTTCAATACGATGCTGTTGCAATAAGGCTTGAATGTTTTCTTTCGATTCGCCTTCACGAACCGTCACCAGACGATCCTGACCAGTCATGATATTGCTGACTGGCTGCTCAAGATTGGTTTCAAAGCGTGTATCACGACCGGTCACGATACCCACCACTTTGCCGTCTTTCACAACGGGCACACCACTGATATTGTTGGCTTGAGTCAGCGCAATCAGTTCACGTACTGTGGTTTCAGGAGTCACTGTAATCGGGTCTTTGACCATACCCGCTTCGAATTTTTTCACACGGCGCACTTCTGCAGCCTGAACAGCGATATCCATGTTCTTGTGCAAAATACCGATACCGCCATTTTGCGCCATTGCAATCGCCATACGGGACTCAGTCACCGTATCCATTGCTGCGGACACAAGAGGAATATTCAGGTTAATGCCACGAGTTAAACGTGTCTTTAGGGAGACATCTTTTGGAAGAACAGTAGAATAGGCAGGGAGTAATAGGACATCATCGAAGGTTAACGCGTCTTGAACGATGGTCAACATAACAGTCTCACTGGTAATTTCCGTGCACTATTATAAACAAATATCGGCTTAAATTTCATTGCAATTGCAAAATTATTTTTTATTCAAGCTTCGTACACGCAGATCTATGGAAGTGCTAAAACAGCATCAATAATACGTCCGATCATGAAGTTCCCTATTTTAAAATATACCCCGATCATTTTAATGAAGTGAAAAGCAGAGCCTAAGCTCTGCTTTGGATGGATTTAGCTGACATATTCAAAACTGTCATCATTGTCGGCTTCATCAGTTTCAATCTGGACAAAGGGCAACATATTGTGTGCAATACGTGCCTTATTGCATTGCTCATCGGCAATCTGCACTTCTTTGCAGGATGAACTGCGCTGCTCATACATACCACAGCTGACCTGCTGGCCGATGGTGCCATCAAGTGCAATACAGCGTGGATTTTTTTGATTGGTTCCAGCCATACATGAATAGACTGCTGTCACAGGTTCGGTATAGTGCTCAGGCATATGAATTCCTTCAGCCCAATAAAACGAAACCCTGAAATAGGCGCAGCACGCCCCGCAGCTTAAACATGCATCCGGTTTTGGAACTTGAGACAACATTTCTTATAAGTTCTCATTATCAAAAAAAAGTTTTTTGGAGAAGAAATATAAAAAATGTTGTTTTTCCACACAAGAAAAAAATTATTTTTTGTGTGAACTATTCAGGACAAGTAAAAACCGTTTCATCCATCAGGTCAGTTCCGCATTGCAGCGTTTCAATCCAGTCCAGAAACTGATTAATCTGCTCTTTACCGATAAATGGTGTACCATGTTGCGGCACAATCATCTCGATTTCCATGCTGCGTACCATTTTCACCCAAAGACGAATCACCTTGTTATTGCACATATAGCGTTGATGGAAGCTTTTCATTTTTGGTATATGCGCGGCAAAGTTTTCTAGTGGCTTGGCGGCATCTTCAACCATGGACGCACCCATATCACCTGAAAACAGGATTTTGGCAATCGGATCATAAAACTGGAAATTCCCCACCGAATGCAGAAAATGCGCCGGCACCGCCACAATGTGTGATTGACCCAACGGGATGATTTGACCATGATCCGGAAGCTCCACCAATCGATCTAACCAGTTACCTTTCATCCGGTCACTCATAAAGGCCGAGTTTAAGTGCGGCAAGAAGCGCGCCCACAGCTTGGATGCCACCACTTTGGCGTCCGTATACACTAGCCAGCGCGGCATCGAGGTGATGATATCCGGATCCTGGTGCGAGGCCATGACATAATCCAGATTGGTCAAACGGGTATATTTATTCAGCTCCATAGTCAGCGGCACATAGGTTAAATCACCACCCAGATCAAGTACCGCTGCGCGCTCATGATCAATGATCAGAAACTGGTTTGCCTGAACGCCTTCACCTTTAACCAGACTGGTAAAACTGATGCACTTATGTGTCCCGTTATCAAACAGGACCTGCGATGTGGTGCGTTCAAAAGCCATGTAAATTCCCCAATTTATAATAAAAATAACGTTTTTATACCCGTATAAAATATAAGGAATTAATCAAACTTACAATCAATAAAACTAGCCATATCACACTATTTACCAAGGTTTTGAGAGAATTTTAACCATAAAAAATCCTGAGTTTTTAGCTCAGGATTCATGTAATTTATTATTGTATGATTTAAAAGAAATAATGTTGAGCCAGTGTTGCGACACCAATCACCAGGAAAATCGCCGCCCCAATTTTATGAATCAGGCTGATCGGGAGTCTATTCGCCAGCTTATCTCCCAAAAATACTGCAGGTGCATTGGCCAGCATCATGCCTAGCGTAGTACCCAACATCACCCAGAAGACGCTGTCGAAACGTGCCGCCAGTGCCACTGTGGCAATCTGGGTTTTGTCACCAATTTCTGCCAGAAAAAACAAAATGAAGGTTGCACCAAATACCCCGAATTTTTGCCATTTATTGATACTGGCATTTTCATCACCCAGTTCATCCGGAATCAGCATCCAGACTGCCATCGCGATAAAGCCAATCGAAACGATCCACAGCAGTACTTCCGGCCCAATCACTGTGGTTACCCATTGTCCCAATACTGCAGAAAGGCCGTGGTTAATCAGCGTCGCCAATAAAATGGCAACTAAAATAGGAACAGGTTTGCGAAAACGTGCGGCAAGCAGCAATGCCAGCAGTTGGGTCTTATCACCCATTTCAGCCAGCGCTACGATTGCAGTCGACAGTAGGAATTCATACATGAGGTTTTTCTCTGGCTAGCATCCAATACCAATGACTCACCGCTCCTGCTAGCCAAAATCTGCAGAGTGGTAAATCAAAGGTCTTGCCAACAAAAGAAAGCTTGGAAAAGCTGACTTGGTTCTTTGCTATGATGACCATGCTCGGTTGAGCAAATATGTTGACCATCACCCTTCTGCTTTGCGCAAAAGGCGGCTACTCCCCAATGAAGTGCGCCAAGTATAGAATCAAATAGATTATTTTTCAATGCAGCAGCAAAAAACCCTGCCGAAGCAGGGTTTTCTCTTTACACCCTCTTTATATTTCTCCCAGAGAGAGAATAAAGGGCATATACATGATTTTTTAGATCAATAAAGTACGGATATCTTTGAGCAGCTTGGTCAGCTTGTTGGTGAAACGAGCAGCATCTGCACCATTGATCACACGGTGATCGTAGGACAATGAAAGCGGCAGCATCAAGCGTGGATCAAAGCCTTCACCATTCCATACTGGTTGCATGGTGGCAGGAGAAATACCCAGAATCGCCACTTGCGGCCAGTTCACCAATGGCGTAAATGCTGTACCACCAATTGAGCCCAGGCTGGTGATGGTAAAGTTCGCACCTTGCAGGTCTTTCGGTGACAATTTCTTGTCACGCGCTTTTTGACCCAGGGTTCCCAGCTCAGTGGCAATCTGTTTAATGGACTTCTGATCGGGATGACGCAGTACAGGCACGGTCAAACCATCTGGCGTTGCGACCGCGATACCCATATGGATCTCGTTACGTAGCAAGACTGACTTACCATCATCGGCCAAGTGACCAGCAAATTCACGCTCTTCTTTTAACAAGTGCGCAACTGCTTTGATGATGAATGCCATAATGGTCAGGCTCAGGCCTTCTTTCTTGAAGTTGCCTTTCAGTTCATTACGCCATGCTTCGAGTTCAGTAATATCTGCTGCATCAAACTGGGTCACTTGCGGAATGAAATTATTCAGCGACAACTGTGGAATAGACACTTGTTGCAAACGCGTCAAGGCTTTCTCTTCCACACCACCAAAAGCGCTAAAGTCTGGCAGTTTTGGCAGACCTGCGACTTGAGCAGCAGCGGCTACAGGAGCCGCCTGTGGCGTAGTAAGACGCGTTTTGACATACGCTTTCAGGTCTTCTTTCATGACGCGCGCATGTGGGCCAGATGCTTTGACATCTGCCAGCACAACGCCCAGTTCACGTGCCAGTTTACGCACTGCAGGACCGGCATAAACTTTAGAATTAGCGGCATTCTGCTCTTTGGTCAGCTTGTCAGCATTATCCGACGTCGTGACTGTTTGAGTAGAAGATGCAGCAGGTGCCGGGGCTGCTTTTGGTGCTTCTGCTGCTTTCGGTGCTTCTGCTTTGGCTACGACAGGTGCAGCAGCTGCTTGCGCTTCAGCTTCAGCTTCAATTGTCACCAGTGCAATGCCTTGAGAGACATTTTGACCCAGTTCAACATGAATGGCTTTAATCACGCCGGCTGTAGTGCTTGGCACTTCAACAGTCGCCTTGTCTGATTCCACCACGATGATGCTTTGGTCTTTTTCAACCGTATCACCGACCTGAACCAGAATTTCAGCTACAGCCGCCTTGTCTACACCCAAATCAGGCACCATCACTTCAACATCACCCGCAGGTGTTGCTGGCGTTTCTGGTGCTTCGACTGCTTTCTCTTGGGCCGCCGCTTGAGCAACTGGTGCTTGAGGTGCTTCTGTCGGTGCTGATGCTGTCGAAACAGCCGTTTTCACTTTCAGAATGACCACACCTTCTTTAATGGTATCGCCTTCTTTAATCTCGATAGATTCCACCGTGCCCGCAACCTTACTTGGCACTTCAACAGTCGCCTTGTCTGATTCCACCACCACGATGCTTTGATCCACTTCGATTTCATCACCGACAGAAACCAGAATTTCACCGACAGTGGCTTTTTCTACACCAATATCGGGGATTTGAACATCAACCACCGGTGAGCTCGCTTGTGCCTCAGGAGCAGCAGAAGCTTTAGGCTGATGCGAAGCCAGTTCCTGCATGATTTCCTGATCCGGCAATGAAGTCGGAGTATTTTCTGAAGTTTTTTGTGAGGCATCTGCTTGCTGTGGCTCGACCACATCAGCGCTACCGTCTTCAGCTTGTAGCTCAATCAGTACCGCGCCTTCAGCGACTTCATCACCCTGGCTCACCAGAATGCTTTTTATCACGCCTGCTGAAGTGCTAGGCACTTCAACAGAGGCTTTATCAGATTCAAGTAACACAATGCTGTCATCGATCGCGATCGTATCACCGACTTTGACCAGAATTTCGGCCACTGTTGCCTTATCTACACCAATATCAGGAGTCGTAATTTGCATGCTTAGTTCTCCTCTTTGTAGTCAGCAACAGCATGTACAGATGGGGTTTCTTGAGGTGCCCAAGCTACTGGGCGATCTGTATCAAGCTCGAAAGTCGAGATCGCATCTTTTACCAGGCGCGCATCAACTTCACCTTCATCTGCCAGTTTTTTCAAAGTTGCCACCACAATATGGGCAGCATCAACACCGAAGTAACTACGCAAGTTGGCACGTGTATCTGAACGGCCATAACCGTCAGTACCCAATGCTACGAATGGACGGCCATCTGGAAGATAAGCACGAATCTGTTCGCTATAAGCACGCATATGATCGGTTGCAGACACGACGATACCTTCAGTACCGCGAAGCTGTTTCGATACCCATGCTTCTTTTACGTCTTCAGCCAGCGGATGCAAGCGGTTGTATTCTTCACATGCCATACCGTCACGTGCCAGTTCATTGAAGCTGGTCACACTGTAGACATTTGAATGAATTTGATATTCCTCACGAAGAATCTTCGCTGCCTTGATCACTTCACGCAGGATCACACCTGAGCCCAGTAACTGAACAGTGGCTTTTTCATCTTCTTCCAGTAAGTACATACCACGCTTGATGCCTTCTTCAACACCTTTTGGTATTTCCGGATGCTCGTAGTTTTCGTTCATTACGGTCAGGTAATAGAACACACGTTCCTGGTTCACATACATACGTTGTAAACCGTCATGCACGATCACCGCCAATTCATAACCGAAACATGGGTCATAAGAGACACAGTTTGGAATGGTATTGGCCAAGATGTGTGAATGACCATCCTGATGCTGCAAGCCTTCACCGTTCAGTGTAGTACGACCTGCAGTTGCACCCAGCAAGAAGCCTTGTGCCTGTGCATCGCCTGCTGCCCAGGCAATATCACCGATACGCTGGAAACCAAACATCGAGTAGTACATATACATCGGAATCATTGGCAGGTTATTGGTTGAATAACTGGTCGCCAATGCTGCCCATGCACTCATCGCACCGGCTTCGTTAATCCCTTCCTGCAACATGTGACCATCTTTGGCTTCACGGTAATGCATCAGCTGTTCTTGGTCTTCCGGGGTATATTTCTGGCCATGCGCGGCATAAATACCAAGCTGACGGAACATCCCTTCCAGACCGAAAGTACGTGCTTCATCTGGAACGATTGGAACAACGCGGTCTTTAATCGCTTTCTCTTTAAGAAGTGCAGAGATTAAACGCACCATCACCATCGTGGTCGATTGTTCTTTACCATTTGAACCGGCCAAAACCGAATCAAAGACTGAAAGTCCAGGAATCGCCAGCTGTTCACTTTCCTTACGACGTGCAGGCAGGTAGCCACCTAGCGCCTCGCGACGTGCCTTCATATATTTCAATTCAGGTGAATTTTCGCTTGGACGGTAGAACGGCACTTCTTCCAGCTGTTCATCGGTAAAAGGAAGATTGAAACGGTCACGCACGTATTTCAAAGAATTGATTTGCATCTTCTTGATTTGATGCGTTTTGTTGACTGCTTCGATTTCCTCGGACAAACCATAACCTTTCACGGTTTTCGCCAGAATTACAGTTGGCTGACCTTTAGCCGTACATGCTTCAGCATAAGCAGCAAAAACTTTGTACGGGTCATGACCACCGCGGTTCAGATTGTCAATATCTTCGTCGCTTAAGTCTTTAACCAACTCAGCTGCTTCTGGATATTTGCCGAAGAACTTTTCACGCGCGTAAGCACCACCTTTTACCTGGTAACGCTGGAAATCGCCATCAACTGCTTCTTCCATCACTGCTTTCAGTGCACCGGATTTATCTTTATCCAGTAGTGGATCCCAATGACGGCCCCACACAACTTTAATCACACGCCAGCCTGCGCCGCGGAATAATGACTCAAGTTCCTGAATGATCTTGCCATTACCACGTACCGGACCATCCAGACGTTGTAAGTTACAGTTTACTACCCAAATCAGGTTGTCGAGCTTTTCGCGACCTGCCAAAGAAATTGCACCCAGGCTTTCCGGCTCATCCATCTCGCCATCGCCCAAATACGCCCAAACCTTACGGTCTTCTTCTTTGATCAGGCCACGGTTCATCAGGTACTTTTGAATATGTGCCTGATAAATCGACATGATTGGACCCAGACCCATCGATACGGTTGGGAATTGCCAGTAGTCCGGCATCAAATAAGGATGCGGATAAGATGGCAAACCTTTACCACCTACTTCACGACGGAAATTATTCAGGTGCTCTTCAGTCAAACGGCCTTCTAAAAATGAACGCGCGTAAATACCCGGTGCACAGTGACCTTGGTAATAGATCATGTCGCCGCCGAAGCTATCGCTGTTGGCACGGAAGAAGTGGTTAAAGCCCACATCATAAAGGGTTGCGGAAGAAGCAAAACTCGCCAAGTGACCACCGAGATCATCACCGGTTTTATTCGCGCGTAATACCATTGCCAAGGCATTCCAGCGGATCAGCGCGCGAATACGACGCTCCATATCCTGATCGCCTGGCATTGCAGGTTGTTCTTCAACAGAAATCGTATTTAAGTAGGGAGTATTTAAACGCTGAATAGGAACATGCTTTGCAATTGCGCGTTGATAAAGTTTTTCTAATAAAAATGCTGCACGCTCAGTGCCCATGTGCTGCAAAACAGAGTCAAATGCATCTTGCCATTCTTGGGTTTCTTGCGCGTCTGTATCGCCATAAAACGCCATAATCTACAGTTCCTAAAAGCCTAATCTAATGTCTTATATGTACCATATTTAAGACCTCTGCAGGTATGGCCTTAGCTGAATGCGATTTAGCAGTACTATTTAGGAGCTAAATGATGGGTGACGTATAATTACACTACATAACAAAAAATAGTCAATAAAGGCGATTTATTATACAATCATTATAATAGTTGGTGATAATATGAGACTTAAAAGTGATAAAACAAAAAGCCCTTCAAGTTGACTTGAAGAGCCTGCAGTTTAAACGCTTTAAAATGCTTATTGGAGGTTTTTATGTATAGAGATGCTTCTTGTTATTCAGGTCTATACTTAAGGTAACATGGCCAAATAAGTAGATGGGTTTTTACGTTGACCGTCTTTTACTACTTCATAATGTAAGTGTGGACCGGTACAGCGACCAGTACAGCCAACGTTGGCAATATGATCACCTGCTTGCACCTGCTCTCCCACACGTGCAATAAGACGTGAAGCATGGGCATAGCGCGTTAAATAGCCATTGCCATGATTGATTTCAACGTATTGACCATAACCTGTGCCCCAACCTGATTTGGTGACAATCCCTGGACCTGTTGCATAGATTGGTGTACCACTTGGCGCTGCAAGATCGAGGCCTGAATGATTTTCAGCACGACCACCCATGGTACGGCCACCGTAATTTGAACTTACGCGAGAATTAGGTAAAGGATGAGAAATTAGCCAAGAATAAGCACTGTTAGCTGCCGCTTTGTTTGATGAAGTATTGGCATACTTCTGAGCAAGCGTTCGATTGTTTAGTTCAACCGGTTTCTCACGCAGCTGAACATTCAATTTAGTCTGTGCTGGAATATCGATATCATCTGGATGAGTATATGCACCCTGTGCCAGAGTACGCGTCAATTGCTCGATACGATCTGTTGAACCATTTTCTTGATTTAGATTGACTAAATCTGCGAACGCAACCGAAGCCGCTGAAACTGATAAAGAAAATGCCAACAAAATACGTCGCATATGCATAAAAAACCTCTCTAAACTGCTTTAATCGAGTTCCTTGAAGATCTCTATCCTTGATATCCACTAAAAGAAGCGCATAAGATTAAGACATAAATATGTAGGAATTATGTATGTCGGAACCTGTCAACGTTTTTCAACAAACAAGAAAACAGATAAAAACAGGAAACTTTTCGTTTCTCTCATCACAAGTCGCTGGCTGGCAGAAACTTACGAAACTCGTACAACCGCTATTGCCCCAACCGGAACGCTGGCAAGTTGTCTGCTATCAAAATGGTGTGTTAACGATTACTGGTGAAAATCAGGCCATGATCAGTCAATTGGCCTATCTTCAAAAGCAATACATTTCACAACTCTCTCAAATAAATGAATTAACAGATCTCACTAAACTTCAAGTTTGCCTGCGGAATCCTTCGCAAACGCCACCTGTTTCAGCAACACCTGAAAGAGCCTTAAATGCAGAAACACAGGAATTACTTCGTAGTGCTGCTGACTTTATAAGCGACCCTAAGCTTAGCCAAGCTTTACTACGTTTGGCAAGCAATAAAAAGTAACATCGCAATCAAATGTAATAAATTAAAAAGCAAACATTATGTGATGTGTGTCACAGTATTAAAGCAATAACAAAAACATAAAGACACAAACACAATGACTTATGTCACATTCACATACATGATTGGACAATTGGCTTCGTCATCAAATGTTACAATTTCATAGCAGCTTGGATCACTTTTCACATTGCGTAAAAGTTGATTATTCAAGGCATGTCCAGATTTGTAACCATCAAATTTGGCAATAATCTGATGTCCGAGCAGGTATAAATCACCCACGGCATCCAGAATTTTATGACGTACAAATTCGTCCGAGAAACGTAAACCTTCTTCATTAACGACCCCAGTTTCATCCACACCAATGGCATTTTCCAGACTGGCACCCAGCGCCAGGTTATTGGCTTTGAGATAATCCAGATCTTTCATAAAACCAAAGGTACGCGCTTCACTGACTTCATAAACGAAGGTTTCAGTAGAAAAATCGATACTGGCAGACTGATGTTCTTTTTTAAAGGCAGGATGATCAAAATCAATGGTGAAGTTCAGCTGAAAGCCCTCATGTGGGCTAAAAATGGCACGTTTGTCATCAATCAGTGCTTCAACCGGTTTAATAATCTTGACGAATTTTTTAGCAGCATCCAGTTCTTGCAAACCACCCTGCATTAACAGGTAAATAAACGGACCTGCGCTGCCGTCCATAATCGGCACTTCAGAAGCCGATACTTCAATAATTAGGTTATCAATGCCCAGACCAGCGATCGCACTCATGACATGTTCAATGGTGCCTACTTTGGCATTTTCCTGAACCAGGTTCGAGCACATAAAGGCTTCCTGAATCAGCATGGCATCGGCAGGAATGTCCACCGGCGGATTCAGGTCAATACGACGAAACACAATTCCCCCATCGGCATGGTGCGGCACAAAGTTAATCATGACTTTTTGCCCACTGTGAAGACCGATTCCGCTCGCTTTCACGACACGTTTCAGGGTACGTTGTTTCAACATGCTTTTATCATCTGTTCATCTATAAAACCGCTATACGTTAGCATATTTGGCCATTGATAAAAAACAAAAAGGTGGCTTAAAAGCCACCTTTCCTGTCTAATCCAGCTAAACACATGATGTTACATGTTATTTACGCTGTTGATTCTTAAGATAATCCTGAATACTCATTGGCGTTGGGCGCGGGCTAGAAACTGAAGTTGCCGCTGGATTCGCTGCTGCACCTGTTTCATGTTGCTGACGCTGAATTGCCGGTACATCATCATCTTCCACCACAGCCTGTGCAGCTGCTGCTGGACGAGTTGCCTGTACATTAGTACGTTTGGTCGGTTCAACTGAATCCGCTGCATGACGGGTTAGACCTGTTGCAATCACAGTCACGCTGATTTCATCACGCGCATCCGGATCAAAAACGGTACCGTAGAATACCTGACCTTCATCTAAATCGACAATCTGGTTTACGACATCGGTAATTTCTTCAATTTCACCGAAAGTCACATCATCACCACCAGTCACGTTAATCAGAATACCTTTGGCATTCATGATAGTCACGTTGTCGAGTAATGGACTACGGATTGCCTGCTCAGCAGCCTGACGTGCACGATTCTCACCACGCCCCAGACCAACACCCATCATGGCATAACCACGGGTGCTCATGGCTGTTTTCAAGTCAGCAAAGTCAAGGTTGATATGGCCAGGACGGACGACTAAATCAAAAATACTGCGTACTGCATTCAGTAGAACATCATCCGCTTTTTTATATGCATCTTTCATTGAAATATCACGGAAGACTTTCAATAGACGCTGGTTTGGAATGATGATTAATGAGTCTACATGCTGCTCAAGGGCTTCGATGCCTTTTTCAGCAGACTGTAAACGGCGTTTGCCTTCAAAGTTAAATGGTGTGGTCACGACACCAACGGTCAGGATACCCATTTCTTTCGCAATTTCAGCCACGACTGGCGCTGCACCGGTACCGGTACCACCACCCATACCTGCAGTAACAAAGACCATATCGGTCCCTTCAAGCTGCTGGCGGATCAGTTCACGGCTTTCTTCTGCTGCGGTCTGGCCGACTTGCGGATTTGCACCTGCACCCAGACCACGGGTACTTTGCTCGCCCAGCTGAATTTTAAATTCGGCTTCCATGCGATCCAATGCCTGCTTGTCCGTGTTGGCACAAACAAACTTTACGCCCTGGATATCGGACTGCAACATATGTTGTACAGCATTACCACCCGCACCACCTACACCAAACACAGTGAAACGGGCTTGACCATTGCTATCGCTATGATCGTCTTCGAAAAATTCAAATGAGGCCATGACCTATAAAATTCCTAATTCATAATTGGCAGTCACTAAGCCCGTATACTGCCTTAATCTTAATAAAATTGTTTTTAAGAATGCTGCTCATGCGTTCACTTGTCAAGTACAAGCCCGATTAACTACATCTTCCCAACAATATTCACAATAAAAATCGACTTAAAAGATTGATTTCAAGGTGTCATTAAAGCCAAACAAGGCTCTTTTGACCCGCTTGGCCAATGACAATCGCTCTACATCATCCTGTTCCACAATTGTGTCTTGGGTATCACTCTGACTAAACATCAGCAAACCAGCCACAGTACTATATTGCGAGCGACGTAAAGCAGCCTGATGTTGTTCATCTGCATACACCTGAGTCGGCGGATTACCTAAATGTGCCGAGACTCCCATGGTACGGCGAACAAAACTCACCATCCCTTCGATATGACTGGCATCACCGGTCAATACCACACCATGATACAAGCCCTGGAGAGCACCGTTTTTCACCAATTCATCACGTACCAGACCCAGAATTTCTTCATACCGTGCCATGATAATTTCAGTCAGTTCAATCCGGCTGATGGTTTGTGGCCCATCAATTCCCTGGAACTGAATCATATGGTCCGGCTTGACCACTTTCAGGTCGACACAGCCATACAATAATTTCAGACGTTCAGCTTCTTCGGTCGTGGTTTGCAATACTGCTGCAATATCACGGGTCACATGTTCACCGCCACGCTGGAAGGTATGGGTTAAAGCCAGACGGCCATCCACATACACTGCAACATTGGTCGTACCAGCACCGATATCTACTAAGCATACGCCATATTCTTTTTCGTCTTTGAGCAGGCTGGCTTCAGCAGTGGCCAGGCTCGACACCACCATTTTTTCCACACCAATATTGGCACCTTTCAGGGCGCGATCAATATTCTGCATAGTACTGATCGGCAGCATCATTAGATGATAATGCCCGGTCATGCTATGTGCCGACATACGAATCGGGTTTAGCACCCATTCCGGTGAATCATCCAGCTCAAAACCCAGAGGCACAGCACTGACAAGATAATGATCTGAAGTCAAATGACTGGCTTTGGCCAATTCCAGTGCACGCACCACTTCACTGGTGGTAATCGCATGTTCGCTATTGTCGATCGAGGTGCGACCTGAAGCATAAAAGCTTTTTAATTCGGCACTTGGAATAGAGACCCAGGCAGAATGTACACGACATTCCGCCATATCTTCTGCTTCTTGAACGGCATTTTTAATTGCAGTAATAACTTTATCGAGACTGACAATTTTCCCTTTACTCATGCCTCGGTTACGAGCGGTGGCCATACCAATCACTTGGATATTGTCTGGCGCGTGTACCTTGCCAATCAAAACTGAAACTTTGTGTGTCCCAATGTCAATCGCCACAACCGAGGGAACAGCTTCACTCATTATTCACTACTACCATTACGTGTTTGTTAGATTTATGGCTTTAAATGCCTCTATTTTTTAAAGCCGGTCATTATGGCTTTACTGTTACCTTATTCTCAACGCCCGTGTCATCAATGGTTACAATAAAATGTCCATTTACAATTTTAGGCGGAATTGAATTTTTCCACTGGATCGACAATCCATTGCGATAACGCAGGTCGATGGCCGAAATTTTAGACCAGACTGGCTTTAGATCGCTCTGAGACAGATGGCTCAGGCGTTGTAATTTGCTCATGGTCTGATCTTTATCCACAATTATTCTTAAACCCGAATCAAACTGCATAAACCAGGTCATTCGCTCGGTGAGATATAATTCTTTTAGACGAATGCCTTGTGGCAAAAATAATTGATTAATTTCATTATAACGACGCATCATGGTTTCTGCATGGCTCGCCGGCCCATGTAGTAACGGTAATGCCTGATAATTCTTAGGTGTGACTTCAGTAAAAATAACACCACTGTCACTCAATAAACGCCCTGTCCCCCAACGTGCAATCGCATGATGCGGCATCACCCGCACCCGAATGCCATTTGGCCAGGCTCGGGACACCACGACCCGATCCACCCAGGACAATTCCAGGGTACGATCGCGGATCGCTTCCAGATCCGAAGTAAAATAGTTTTCGGTCACAATCGGTGACACATATTGCATGACCTGACGCTGTTCAGCAGCCGAGCGCGTACCTACCACGCCCAGCTCTGCCACGTCACTATTGGTCATGACTTTATATAAGCCCAATATTCCAAAGGCCAGCACCAGCAGCGCGATACACAACAATAACCAGCCACCAAAATTGGTCAGCTTTTCTTTGCGTGTTGGCGGCTTATCGTGAATTGAAGTAATCGCAGCACGTTTACGGCGCATGGAAACAGGAAGTTGAGCCATATTTAGTGTGCCGAACCAGTCAAGGTCTGTTCCAGAATTGCGACACACAGCTCATCAAAACTGTAACCGACTCCAGCTGCCGCTTTTGGCACCAGAGAATGACTGGTCATGCCCGGTACGGTATTCACTTCAAGCAACCAGAAGTTGCCCTGTTCATCCTGCATGGCATCAATCCGGCCCCAACCGCTGGCACCGACTGCCTGGAATGCGCGCAAACTCAAGGCTTTTAACTGCTGCTCTTCAGCTTCACTTAAACCACATGGAATGCCATATTGCACATCATTACGCTGATATTTCGCTTCATAATCGTAGAAGGCAACATCTTGAGGCGGTTCAAGACGAATCACAGGCAGTGCCTGACCATTTAAAACCACAATGGTGTACTCACTGCCGGTAATCCATTTTTCTGCCATCACCACGGCATCATGTTCAGTTGCCTTGGCAATTGCTTCGGCAAAGTCTTCAATTTTCTCGACCTTGCTCATGCCGATACTGGAACCTTCATGTACCGGCTTGATAATCAAAGGCAAGCCTAAAGCATTAACAATGTCAGCCGCATCAGAATCTTTGGTGACAATGCGATACGGTGCTGTCGGCAATTCCGAGCCCTGCCAGACCTGTTTGGTCTTGACCTTGTCCATGCCGATGGCAGAACCTTGTACACCGGTACCGGTATACGGCACGTTTAACCATTCCAGTGCACCCTGGATCTGGCCGTCTTCCCCGCCACGACCATGCAATACAATGAATGCACGATCATAATTCACCAGTTCTGTGACACTACGCTCCTGCGGGTCAAACGCTTCCGCATTGATCCCTGAACGCACTAATGCCTCAAGTACCGCCGTACCACTGTCTAGAGAAACCTCACGCTCTGCAGATTTACCACCAAGCAACACGGCAACTTTTCCGAATTTTGAAGCATTTGACACGTTTATATCCTTAAACTTTTTTCAATCTGGTCAATTCAATTCAGTCACACAAGATGACTATTTTATATATAAGTGATTTTGTGCAAGTTCGACTGAGATTGCTCCAACATTACCTGCGCCCTGGGTTAATAACAAGTCATTTGCTTGCAATACTTTTCTCATGATCTGATTCAGGTTGCCGTCCGCCGCATCGACCAGAATCGGCTCGACTTCACCACGTAGACGAATGCTGCGGGCCAAAGTACGGCTGTCCGCCCCGACAATCGGTTTTTCACCGGCAGGATAAACATCCAGCAACAATAACTGGTCTACAGTAGAAAGTACTTCCACAAAATCATCGAAACAGTCACGGGTACGGCTATAACGGTGTGGCTGGAACATCATTACCAGACGACGGTCCGGATGACTCTGACGCGCAGCTTTAATCGTCGCTTCGACTTCTTTTGGATGATGACCATAGTCATCCACCAGTTTCACGTCACCGCCCTCAATCGCAAACTCACCCTGAACCTCAAAGCGGCGACCCACACCACTGAAACCTTCCAGTGCACGGCAGATTGAAGCATCAGACACGCCTTCATCGGTCGCTATACCAATCGCGGCCAAGGCATTCAGCACATTATGCAAACCTGGCTGATTCACGGTTACACGCAATGGCTCACGCTCTTTACGCAATACGGTAAAGTGGGTTTGCATGCCATCCTGATCAACATCTACTGCGCGGATGTCATTGTCCTCATTGAAGCCATAAGTCAGTAACGGACGTGCAATCCGCGGCATGATTTCACGGATATTGGCATCATCACCACACACTACGGCCAAGCCGTAAAATGGCAATTTTTGCAGGAACTGGATAAAAGTATCTTTCAGGACATCGAAGCTACCGCCATAGGTATCCATATGATCGGCATCAATATTGGTCACCACAGCAGCCATCGGTTCCAGGTGCAGGAAAGAAGCATCTGATTCATCGGCTTCGGCCACGATATAACGGCTGGCGCCTAAGGCTGCGTTCATCCCGGTACGGTTCAGCAAACCACCGATCACATAGGTTGGATCCATGTTTTCTTCAGCCAGCATACAGGTGATCAGGCTGGTGGTCGTGGTCTTGCCATGCGTGCCGGCAACGGCAATACCATGACGGTAACGCATCAGTTCACCCAGCATTTCCGCACGGCGAACCACAGGAATACGGTTTTCAATCGCGGTTTTAATTTCCGGATTTTCTTTATCAATCGCGGTAGAGACCACGATCACGTTGGCGCCCTTAATATTATTTGCAGTATGTCCGATATAGACTTTAATGCCATTCGCTTCCAGCTGTGCGGTGGTATTGGATGCCTTGATATCCGAACCGGAAACTTTATAGCCCTGGTTTTTCAGTACTTCGGCAATACCACACATGCCTGCGCCACCGATCCCCACAAAATGAATGTGTTTGATACGGCGCATTTCCGGCACTTTAATTAACTTTTTCGCTTGTTCAGCTGGGGTTGTTGGAGACATAGTTTACTCGGATTACAATTCTTGAATTAAACGGACCACATGTTGAGTCGCATCGGGTTGAGCCTGTCGGCGTGCTTTCACGGCCATTTCCATTAACAGTTGGCGATTCAGCATCGGCTCTAATAATGTTGTTAAACTTTCCGGGGTCATCGTGGCCTGCGGGCAAATCTTTGCCGCATTGATATTGGCCAGGAAACCGGCATTGGCCGTCTGGTGATCATCCACTGCACTTGGAAGCGGCACAAAAATCGCAGCTACGCCAGCAGTGGCAATTTCAGTGACGGTCAAAGCTCCGGCACGGCAAATCACCAGATCGGCATCAGAATAGGCTTTGGCCATATCTTCAATGAAGGGCTGTACTTCAACTTGTAGACTGGCCGGTGCATTTTCATAGCGTGCCCGGGTCGCTTCGGCATGGTTTTGCCCACACTGATGATAGACGCTTAATGGCACATTGAGTTGCTTTAAAGCTTCTGGAACCCGTTCATTTAAGGCTTGCGCCCCCAAAGACCCACCAACGATCAGAATACGTAAGGGTAGTCCTGCCTTGTCACGCTCCTGATAACGCCAGGACGGATTTAAAATTTCGCTAATTTCTTGTCGTACCGGATTACCTGTAGTCACGACTTTTTCTTGGGCCGGAAAAGTATTTGGAAAAGCCTGGCACACCGTCTTTGCCACACGCGACAATTGGGTATTGGTAAAACCGGCAACTGCATTCTGTTCATGGATCAGCACCGGAATGCCTAAGATACGTGCGGCCAAACCACCCGGGCCTGCCACATAGCCGCCAAAGCCTGCCACGGCATCGACCTTAAGCTGTTTCATGAATTTCATGGCACTGAAGGTGGCTTTCATAATTTTAAAAGGCGCCAAGGCCTTACGTAAGAAACCGTTGCCACGCACACCCTGAATATCAATCTGATAAATGGGAATATTCTGGTTTTTTAACAGGCGGTTTTCCATGCCTGCGGGCGTGACCAACCATGAAACCTGTATACCTTGTTGTTGTAAATCTTTGGCAACAGCTAACGCTGGAAACACATGTCCACCTGTACCTGCGGCCATCATCATGACATGTTTAGGCTGTTTTTGCTGAGCGTTGGTCACGGTCTAATTCTTCAATTCAAAAAATGGAGCAGGAAATCTGATTTAAGTAATCAATTGTAATCACAAACCTCAGGCCATGAAAGTTTATTTACTTTATTTCAACAAGGCTTTAATTGTTTTTTTCACGCAAATTCCAAGTTTAGACTCGTTTTATTTATAAGGTCTGCACTTTTCCTTCGACTTAAGTGACATATCATAGCAATTTTAAATGATTTTCTCATTATATTATCAATAACCTTGCCACGGACAGTGCTTTATTTAAAACCCTTTACAGCTCACTCCCAGTCAATCCATATCCTATCATCGACTAATGAGCTTAGGCTTAAATCCTATCAAATTTATAAAACTTTCATGTTATTCATATCTATATATGAATGATGCTTGATGTACAAGCAGATGCTTTAAATGGACTCAGTTCGGATAGATGTCAAAAATATCATGTCGTGATGTATGGATTATCTTGGCCGGTTATCTGGCTGCGATCCATGTCGGCAAACTTTCGGCCGTGATTCCTGTGTTGCAGCAGGATTTAAACCTGAGTTTTACCCAGGCTGGTTTTTCATTAGCGTTAGTGCAGGCTGCCGGAATACTGTTTGCGCTATGCATTGGCGCCTTCTCGGAAAAAATGGGATTAAAGCGCTGCCTGATCATGGCCTTAATCATTTTAGGGCTGAGCAGTCTTGCTGGGCTTTGGATTACGCAGCCTGCCACTTTATATGTATTGCGTTTTATGGAAGGAATCGGATTTTTAACCATCTCCTTGTGTGCGCCAGCAATTTTAAAACGTACCAGCCACGCTGAAACACTGAATTTTAAGATGGGACTCTGGAGTTCCTATATGGTCATCGGTGTCAGTCTGGCCGTATTGACGATTCCTCTCCTGCTTGAATATCTGGACTGGCAAACGATCTGGGCCATTTTGGGCTGCCTGTGCCTTGTCATTGCTGGCATGATCAAACAATATTTAAATATTGAACCTGTCCTGGTAACACAGCCAGACTCTTCCCAGGCAACTACGGAAAATACCTCATTCTGGCAGATTGTTAAAATTACCCTGACCCATCCTCCCATTATCTGTCTGGCGATTATTTTCGCCTGTTATACCAGTCAATGGATTACTGTCACGGGCTTCCTGCCTACACTGTATGTTGAACAGGGGCTGGACTTAAAACGTGCAGGGATGCTGGTCTCGATGGTCGTGCTGGCCAATCTGGGGGGCACTTTTGGCGCAGGCATGTTGCTGCAACAGGGTTATAGACCGTACACCTTATTGAGTACCGGATTTGTGGCAATGCTCTGTAGCAGTTGCTTGGTATTTGCCGCAAATTCCTGGCTCTCATTTGAATTGCAGGTTGTCAGTGCCGTGCTGTTTTCACTGATTGGCGGGATGATCCCAACCACTGTTTTTGCGATTACCCTGCACTATGCACCACGCGCCTATGCAGCAGCGGCCAGTGTGGGTCTGGTTTTACAAATCTCAGCCTGCGCACAGTTTTTTATACCGACCCTGAGCGCCGCGCTGATATCTGCCACCCAATACTGGGCCAATCTTGCCATTATCACTGTCTGCCTTTCGATGCTGGGTATGGTAATGACGGCATATTTATTTAAGCGCTATCCCCAATGAAAAAATAAAAAAGAGCCTGCAAGCAGACTCTTTTTTCACCTGATTTTGCCTTTAAACCTGATTGGCCTGACCCGCTTCCAGCACAGCAAATAAATCGTCTGCAATCGAGGTGCCAAACTGCGCATCAATTTCACGAATACAGGTTGGACTGGTTACATTAATTTCAGTGACATAATTTCCGATCACATCCAGCCCCACAAAGACCAGACCTTTCTCTCTGAGATACGGCCCTACTTTTGCTGCAATGGCTTTGTCAGTTTCAGTCAGTGGGCGCGCCTCGCCCAGGCCACCCGCTGCCAGATTGCCGCGCACTTCACCATTTTGCGGAATACGGGCCAGACAGTACGGCACTGGCTCGCCATTAATCATCAGGATGCGTTTATCACCTTCGACAATTTCCGGAATATAACGCTGCGCCATGATCGGCTGGGTACCATTATTGGTCAGCATTTCAATGGTTGAACCGATGTTGATGCCATCCTGATACAGGCGAAAAATCCCGGTGCCGCCCATACCATCTAGCGGTTTTACAATCACATCGACCTGTTCTTTGAGAAATTCACGGATCAGGCTTTGCTGCGAAGTCACCAAGGTCGGAACTTGCAGATGCGGGAACTGGGTCGCGAACAGTTTTTCATTACAGTCACGCAGGCTTTGCGGTTTGTTGATGATCCATGCCCCTTCGCGCTCTGCCTGCTCCAGAATATAAGTGGTATAGACGAAGTTCATATCAAAAGGCGGATCTTTACGCATCAAGACAACGTCATAAGCAGCGATCGACTCTTTTTGTTTTTCGCCAAGTTCATAATAATAGTCGTAGTCTTCAAATACCTGTAACGGCGCGATCAGACCAAAGGCCTTGCCCTGATCGATATATAAATCTTCCTGCAATGCATAACCGAGTTCATGCCCGCGACGTGCTGCTGCCCACAGCATGGCCATGGTCGAGTCTTTCTTCAGGTTTACATTTTCAATGGGATCCATCACAACAAGTACGCGCATGTGTCTCTGCTCTTTTTCAAAAAATGACTTGGCAAGGAGTATAGCTTGTGTGGATTCTTTTGTTTATGGTGATTTTGCATGACTTATTTTGTATAGGTTTTTAGATAGATGCTCAGGCAATTTGAGCTCAAGGGAGGTATGCCATGCAACAGGCCATTATCGGTTTTCACCTGGATGAGGAACAGCATTGGGTTGCAGAACTGGCCTGCGGACATGGCCAGCATGTGCGGCATACCCCGCCCTGGCAAAATCGCCCATGGGTGATGACCGAGCAAGGACGTAAAGAAAAACTCGGGATGCTGCTAGACTGTAAAAAATGCGAAAAGTGCGAAACTGCAACCTGAACCTATGAAAAAAGTAGTATGTAGGTGACCTAAAAAATAATCTTGTCCAGAATTTGCTAATTTGAGTTACTGCGTTTATGCTTTTATTGCTCAAACATGCAGCGCATTTTTTCAGGGTGTACTTTTGCTCATACGGCTCGTCAAACAGATCTGGTTGGTGATGCTTGTGGTTTTTGCCATAGGCTGGAGCAGTGTGTCTGTCGCATCTGCAAACACCATGCATCTGGTTATGCCGTCTGAAAAACGAATCCTCATTGTCTGGAAATGACAAAACCCTCTGCTTCTCACTCGCTGCATAAGACTGATCATCATCAAGATCAGGAACTGATTCAGCCGGACTGTGTCAGTGACAGCACCCAGCAGTCATCAGATTGTCTGGATTGTGGCACTATGGCCTGCCAGAGCCTAATCACCAGCCTGCCCATTGTAGCGCCCGAGTTAAGCGTGTCTGATCACGGTTATCCGGAAAAAACCCTCCTCCCTGCTTACCATGCCAAGCATCTTGCCGGTTACTGGCAGGAAATCTTACGCCCACCCAAAGCTTGATCCTGAATTTTTAAATTTTTTTATTCATTAAGGATTAAGTTATGTTACTTAAAATCAGTCAAAGCCTGTGTCTGGGCTTCGGTCTCATCTCGTCGTCTGCCCTGTTTGCCGCCGTAAAAGAATATCATCTGGTCATTGATGAAAGCCCGATCAATCTCACCGGAAAGACGGTCAAGCGAATCACTGTAAACGGAAAATTCCCTGCACCCTTGCTGGAATTTGAAGAAGGTGATGATGCAGTCATTCATGTACAAAACAACCTGAACAATCAGGATACCTCGCTGCACTGGCATGGCCTGCTCCTGCCCGGGCTGATGGATGGTGTGCCCGGATTTAACGGTTTTCAGGGGATCAAACCAAAGCAGTCTTTTACTTATCGCTTCAAGGTTCGTCAAAACGGCACCTACTGGTATCACGCACATTCCAAAGGTCAGGAACAGGACGGCCTCTATGGCGCATTGGTGATTCGCCCCAGAGCCCAGATATCGCTACCTGCACATGAACAAACCGAGCGGGATTATGTGGTGATGCTGTCGGATTTTCACGAACAGGGCAGCCAGCAGATTCAGAACAATTTAAAAAAATCGGCCGAATATTATCAGAACCAGCGCGAAACCGTGGGCGATGTATTTAAGCAGGTAAAACGTGACGGTCTCAAGGCCACCTGGTCAGACCGCAAGATGTGGAACCAAATGCGTATGCTGAAAACCGACCTGTCTGATGTTACCGGTTATACCTTTCTGGTCAATGGAAAAACGCCGCAACAAAACTGGAGTGGCCAGTTCCAGCCCAATGAAAAAGTCCGCCTGCGATTCATTAATGCCTCGGCCATGTCATTTTTCGATGTGCGTATTCCCCAGCTGAAAATGACCGTGGTCAGTGCCGATGGACAACCGGTGCAGCCGGTCAATGTAGATGAATTCCGTATCGGAACCGCTGAAACCTATGATGTGATTGTGGAACCCACTGCAGTGCATTACCAGATTGAAGCGGAATCGATCGACCGCTCAGGCTTTGCCATTGGCAGTCTGCATCAGGCAACTGATTCAAGTAAAGCCCCGGCTCCGGTTCAATTACCAACACCGCGCCCTCGTGCCTTATTGACCATGGAAGATATGGGACATGGCGAACAACATGACATGTCACATGACACACACAGCAGTCAGACCATGCAGACTGCCACAAGTGAACATGATCAACATGCCCAGCACGACATGCATGTAAGTCATAATGCCATGTCCGGAACCAATCAGCCTCATCAGCCGGTTGAGGGCTGGGCCAATATGTCTACGCCTGCAGGGCACAAAGCCTTGCAATATCAAGACCTCAAAGCCCTGACACCACAACCTGATACCCGCGCAGCAGAACGTGAACTGGTGATTCGTCTGGGTGGAACCATGGAGCGCTACATCTGGACCATGAATGGTAAAAAATTCAGTGATGCCGAGCCACTTCAAGTGAAATATGGCGAGCGGATCCGGCTGAAATTTATCAATGACAGCATGATGGCCCATCCGATGCATTTGCATGGCATGTTTATGCAGCTGGAAAATGGTCAGTCTGCTGCAAATATGCCAAATAAACACACCGTGATTGTGCCGCCCGGGAAAACGGTCACGACCTTGCTCACAGCAGACGAACTGGGAGAATGGGCGATTCACTGCCATCTGCTCTATCACATGAGTGCCGGCATGATGAACAAGCTGATTGTGGCACATGTAGATGAAGATCAAACATCTCACCCTTCTTCACAAAAAATGCCTTCAAAACCAGCAGCTGCTCAAGGAGAAAGCCATGCACATCACTAATCTTTTTGTAAAGTCAGTGCTCAGCAGTGCGCTTACCCTAAGCAGTCTGAGTATTTTTGCGGCAGCTTCTAGCGATCATACAAGCCATGCTGAACATCAGCATCATAGCGGACATCATGCCATGCAAAACATGGCTGATAACCACGCACAGCATACTGGAACAGCAGATGCCTCATCCTATCAACCGCCACCAAAGTTATTGCATCAACAGCAGGTGCTGAGCACGCCACAAAATTCAGTCAGTTCTGCCAGCGAACATGATCATCGTAAAGAACATGGTGCACAGATTTATAGCCAGATTATTCTGGACCAGAAATGGCAGCATAGTTCAGAGAGAAATGGAGCATTCAAGTCCAAGAACCAGGCCAGAGTCGGCACGGATGAAAATAAAATCTTCCTCAAGTTAGAAGCCGACAAACATGAATCCCATCAGGCCGAATATGATGCCAAAGTGTTGTATAGCCGCAATATTTCCGATTTTTGGGATGTGCAGACCGGGGTGCGCTATCGACAGGAAAATTTAGCCGAGCCTGCTACACAACGGCAGAACGAGCGCTTCGATGCAGTATTTGGCCTGCATGGCTTGGCCCCCTACTTTTTCGAAACGAATGCTCATCTCTATGTTGGTGAAGATGACTTTGTCGGATTAAAACTGGAAACAGAGCGTGACCTGTTACTGACTCAGAAACTGATTATGCAACCCTTTGTCGAACTGGATGTCATCCTGAATGATCAGGCAGCGAATGCGAAAAAAACCGGCCTTAGTCATGCCACCTTGGGCCTGGAAACACGCTATGAACTGAGCAAAAAGCTCATGCCTTATCTGGAAGTGGGTTATGAATATAGTAAAGGCACAAACAGACAGCCTGGCAGCAAAGCTCTGATTCTGAAAAAGGCTGGATCTATGGTGCAGGTCTAAGAATGATGTTCTAAATTTTTGATACAGAAAATTATGCAGCTACGGGATATGAAGCTCCATTTATGCCCCGTAGCGCTATGGCACTATACATTTGGCTGAGAAAGATTTTTTAAGCCTATGAACTGTACATGCGATGTTTTTCTGCACTTTCCCGCTCATTAAGAGACTTGTTATTTTGCGAAAAACTAGTCTTCATCGTTTTGATTTCTATTATTACTTTTTGCTACCAAAGTACCTAACATAATGATGAAGGTACTCACGCCGCCAATTAACAGGCTCAGCAGCCCCATTTCCAGCATAAAATTACTATCACCAGTCTCAGGGGCACCCCATAGAAATTGAAGACGATCGCCAAAAATAAAATTGATCGCAAATACAATCAGAAATCCAATCAAGGTGGCAATCAGTAAAGTGACCACCAAGTTCTTCCACATTTTACATCCGACAAACAGGATGATCATGGCCAGTCCAACCATGGTGATGATGGATATAAGTAACACACTGTTCCAGTAATCCATGAGACTCACTCGTATTTGGTTTTAAATTAAAATTAAGAAATTCTTATAGTTAATTTTTCCAATTGAATTTTAATATAGGTGGATTTTTATACATGAGCAATGACGATAACTATCTTAAAGCTACAAATGTTAATTTACCCAAAGTTATAAAATACACTGACTTAGTAAAATCTTGCTAAGTACTGAACGATTCTGATTAACATAAAGTAACGTAAACACAACGTGTATTTATTGTTTAACTTGGTTAAAGCTTAAATACAACCGATAAAGCTCAAGCAAATCAGCTTGAAATTCTTTAAAAAAGAAGAATTGAGCCACTTTTATAAGAAAAATAAATAATAAATATAAAAAACTTGAATATTTCCTGATTTAGGCTATGCTGTCTTTAACTAGAAAAAAGCGTTGTTTAGTTAAGCTTCTTTAAGTGCCGCAGTATTATTTATAATCCTCCGTTTTTTCAGATCTTTATTTCAATTCTTGTTGTTTTTCCAAGTTATCCATAGTCATTTGCATGACTAAAATTATTAAAATTTAACAGGTTATATTATGTCTACTACAGTTACCGGTACAGTAAAATGGTTTAACGAAACTAAAGGTTTTGGTTTTATTCAACAAGAATCAGGTCCTGACGTTTTTGCACACTTTAAAGAAATCAGCAGTTCTGGTTTCAAAACTTTGTTTGAAGGTCAACGTGTTTCTTTTAGCGTGGTTGATGGTCAAAAAGGTCCAAATGCGATCAATATCGTTGCGCTATAATTTAGCCCAGCAATAAGAAAAAGCACCTGAAGGTGCTTTTTTTAGCACTGAAGATTCATAATTTTGGTGAAAGGTTTTCTACTTGTCTGTTTAGCTCATTAATAGTGAATTTTTAAGAATCATGCTTCTGAATTACTGCTGCTCAGTCGGACTTTATAAAAGATAAAAATGAAAAACCCCTAGCATCCTGCCAGGGGTTTTCCGTATGGGTTCGCTTGGTATAACTCCTGTCGTACCTTACTTTCCTTGTATTTATCTATTGTTATTCTTGTGCGGAACCTCCTGTTCCTGTTAAAGCTATCATAGGAAATTTCCACTATTCAAAACAGCCGCAAAGTGCTGGAATTAATGTAAGCCAATGCTTACAAGAATAGATAGAGATAATAAATTCAAATACTTAGAAAATCTAGTATCTATAAAAAAAGGAAGCTCAAGCTTCCTCTTCTATACCAATCCAGGCTTAGATCCCGTATTTAACACGGTAATCTTCCATTTTCGCCAAAGCTTCTAGATCGCCTTTCGCTTCCAGATAGTCCATTAAATCTTTCATAGTGATTAAGGCATGTACAGGAATCTCAAGCTCTTGCTGTACTTCCTGAATCGCAGATAAATCACCCTGACCTTTCTCCTGACGATCAAGCGCTACAAGTACACCGGCAATTTGAGCACCGGCATTTTTCAGGATGGTGACGACTTCACGAATCGCTGTGCCTGCGGTAATCACATCATCAATGATCCAGACTTTTTTACCTTCTACAGAAGCACCGACCAATACGCCACCCTCGCCATGGTCTTTGGCTTCCTTGCGATTAAAACCCCACGGCACACTTACCCCATGATTTTGCGACAGAGCCACAGCAGTTGCTGCCACAAAAGGAATGCCTTTATAGGCAGGTCCAAAAATCACTTCAACATGGTCACATTTAATCAGTTTTGCAGCATAGCCAGAAGCCAGCAGTGTCAAGGCTTCACCATCATTCAACAGACCCGCATTAAAAAAATAGGGACTCACACGTCCCGATTTTAAAGTAAACTCACCAAATTTAAGCACACCGCGTGATAATGCGAGTTCGATAAAAGCTTGTGGGTTAAACTGAGCTGGCGTTGACATGAGGTGCTCCTAAATCCATTAATTAAGGTAAGACTTGCGCATGATACCAAAGAGTAGCTATCCAGGTGATCAAAAAATTCTTCGCGTCGTTTCAATTAATGTCAACGGCTTACGCTCATCTGTCACCAAAGGTCTATTAGAATGGATGGAACAGTCGGATGCCGACGTGATTTGCATGCAGGAAAGCCGGATCACGCATGCGCAGTGGACGGACAAATTCAAGCCTGAAGGCTGGTACACGCACCTGTTTCCTGCCGAGCGTCCGGGTTATGCCGGTACGGCCATTTATAGCCGTCTGCCTTTTGTATCTTTAACTGATGGCCTGGGTTTTGAACTGGCCGATTCACAAGGCCGTTTTATTGCCGCTGAATTTGACTTGGGTTTAGATCAAACTGTACAGATCTGTTCCCTGTATCTGCCTTCGGGTTCATCAGGCGATGAAGCGCAAGCACGTAAAGATCACTTTCTGGAAGAATACGCAAAAATTCTGAAACAGTGGCGCGATGAAAATAAATCGGTGATTGTCTGCGGTGACTATAATATCGTGCATAAACGTATTGATATTAAAAACTGGTCGGGTAACCAGAAAGCCTCGGGTTGCTTGCCGCATGAACGTGCCTGGCTGGATCATATCTACGATGAGCTTGGTTATGTCGATACTTTCCGTGAAGTGCGTAAAGAAGCCGAGCTGTATTCCTGGTGGTCAAACCGTGGTCAGGCGCGTGCCAAGAATGTTGGTTGGCGGATTGATTATCATGCCTGCTCTCCAGACTGGAAAGAGCGAACCGTTAATGCCTGGGTCTATAAAGAACAATGGTTTAGCGATCATGCTCCAGTGATTATCGACTACAAACTATAATCTGGATTATTTAATTGAGTGAACAACTGTTCACTCAATTAAGGCTTATCTCTTACATGACATGACGTATTTTTTGGGTTTATCTCAATGTAATAACATAGCATTATAGCGCTACGGCACAAGGACATGTCAGGACGACAACATAAGGACAGGACGCCGTAGGACGAAAATAAAACAGACTATAGATTTAGCTTGTTTTGCATGGATGTGACATTGGACGTTGGATTGAGACCCGCATGATCAGGATGATTAAATGCGGGTTTTCTATTTCTATCATTCCCAAATTTTTATTTTTCTTATTATTTAGATTGTTCTTTTTCTTGCTGCTCATGTTAAAGCTGCTTGATGTCATTTTGATGACATGACTTTTCTGCTATTTAAAATTTTTTCTTTTTTTTCATTTGCTTTTGCATGGTCTGCTGCTGCCAATTTGGTTAAGCTAGTTCATGATTTAAATTTTTTAGAGGGCAGCTATGTTAAAAATTTACGGAATTAAAAATTGCAGTTCGATGAAAAAAGCCTTTGATCTGCTGACTGAGCAAGGTCTGAGTTATGAATTTCATGATTATAAAAAACAGGGCATCGATGCTGAAACCATCAAAACCTGGCTAGATGCCTTGGGTCAGGATGTGGTCCTGAACAAGAAAGGCACCACCTGGCGTAAACTTAGTGAAGAAGAGCAACTAACCGCCCTGTCGAGTGAAGATGCATTAATTAATGCATTAACTACCCATACCAGTTTAATTAAACGTCCAATCTTGGCGACCTCTACAGGATTTATTGCCGGTTTTGATGAAACAGCTTATCGTGGCTTAGCCCGCTAATATCATGTATTGAATAACACTCATAAAAAAAGCCTGACATCGGTCAGGCTTTTGTATATCTGCTTAAAATAAATTAGTTGGCACGAATCCAGGTCTGGTTACGACCCAATGCCGCTACGCCGATGAAACCACGTAGCTCAAGTTTCTTGCCACCGTCTGCCAGCTGGCCTTTCAACTTATAGGTTTTACCAGATTGCGGATCTAGGATCGAACCGCTGTCATAACTGGTACCACCAGCATTTTTCAGACCTTTAACAATAGTCAAGCCTTTCAGAGATTTGTTGTGATATGGACCTTCACATTTCTTGCAGGCATTTTCTTCACCTGGAGTTAACACCGACTGAATGCTGGCTGACAAAGTACCATTCTTTTGTTCAGTGAATTTAACCATCGCCTTCGGCTGCTTGGTTTTATCATCAATGGTTTTCCATACCGTGCCATTTAAAGGATCCGCGGCATTAGCCAGTGCAGATAAGCCTAGTAGTCCTAACGTAAGCGCTATTTTTTTCATTTTTCTTCATTTCCTTAGTCTGAAAATAGACCCATGTAGTATTAAAAAGTCACAACAATTTTTCAATTTTTAGGTGTGACTATTTAGTGTAACCTTGTAAATATGGTTGGTAAATAATCTACACGATCAATAAAAGCACAAAAAGATGGAAGGAAGATGAAGATAAGCCCGCTAACGAAACAATTAATTACAGAAAGCTTTTTAAAAACGGCCATTCGTGCCCCGAGCAGATTCAGTCTTCCACCGAGTTCGATGCGTATTGCTCTGGAACAGATGTGCAAACTTTTCCCTCAGGATAAAACGGTACAGATTCGCTCGCTCCGACTGGCCGGACTGCGCGCGGAAGAAATTAAGCCGCAGCAGGAATCGACCCAACTGATTTTTCATATTCATGGCGGCGCATTTTACTTAGGTTCTTTAAATACCCATCGCGCCTTTATGACTCAAATTGCGGCTCGAACCCAGATGCAGGTGCTGCATGTCGATTATCCGCTATCACCCGAATCCGCCTATCCTGAAGCCTTGGAAGCCTTGTTTGATGTCTATAATCTGCTGCTAGATCAAGGTGTTCAGGCCAAAGATATCATTCTGTCCGGCGATTCGTGCGGTGCCAATCTGGCGCTGGCGCTGGCACTCAAACTGCAAAAAGAAGATCGTCCCCAAGTTAGCGGTTTGATTCTGCTGTCTCCACTGCTGGATCTGACCTTGACCAGTGAATCTTTACGTTATAACCAGAAGCATGATGCCCTGCTGTCACTGGAAACTGTCGAAACAGGTATTGAATATTATGTCCCGCGTGCAATTGACCGAGGTGATCCGGAAGTCTCGCCATTCTTTGCCGATTTAAGCGGTTTACCGCCAATTCATATTCAGGTAGGTTCTAAAGAAATTCTGCTGGATGATGCCACCCGGTTTAGGGGAAAAGCGGAGCAAGCAGGTGTCGAGGTCGAATTTAAACTGTATACCGGCATGTGGCATAACTTCCAGATGTTCAGTGCCTGGTTCGATGAAGCTAAACAGGCACTGAGTGATCTTGCAAAATTTGCCCATCGTCTGGATCGGGATTAAGCATAATTCAGAACATAAAAAGGTCAGCCGTAGCTGACCTTTGAAAAGAGGTTCAAAGTTTTAAATCGCTTGAACCTGCTGCAATGCATTTTGCAGCGCTTGTGCTTTAACCGCTTCGCCCATGTTCACGCCTTCAGCACGAATCACCTCGATATCATTCACACCGGTAAAGTTAAATACGGTTTTCAGGAAAGCTTCCTGAAAATCAGCCGGGCTTTGCTCACCATAGACACCACCACGGCTGCTGGCAATATACACTTTTTTATTGCCCGCCAAACCCACAGGACCTTGTTCGGTATATTTAAAGGTACGTCCCGCGACACAAATCCGATCAATCCAGGCTTTTAAGGTCGATGGCAAACCGAAGTTATACATCGCTGCACCAATCACCACGATATCCGCCTGCAAATATTGCTCTAAAATTTCGTCGCCCAATGCCGCCTGTTCTGCATTCTGGCCCATTAAAATTTCGGCGGTAAGATGCGGGATAGGCTGTGCCGCCAGATCCAGATATTCAACTTCAATGGCCTCAGCATATTTTTGCTGCAATTGTTCCACCACGGCCTGAGTCAACTGACGCGAAATAGAAGCATCTCCTAAAATACTGGAATCAATCTGTAAAACTTTCATGGCTTCGCTCTTTATCTTTGGTTGTTTCTAACAATGCAGCCATTTTAACGATTGACTATATTGAAATAATTAGCACCAATAAAACACATCATCCTGAATTTAGAACAAAACTGCATGCCTCTTAACCTCTCTTATTTTGCTTGGAACCTTTTGGTATGGCATAGACCGCTTGCACTATAGGCAAAAACTGAGCAGATCAGGTAGCAACTAAATCACGAAAACGTTTTAAATATTGTTGTTTATCAAGTATTCAAACTTATATTATCTTGTGTAAATAAAGCTATAAACATCCAACAAGTCTTGAAAAATCTGCCCTAACAATTAAATTCAGACCGGGACCATGAAGCGAATCTCGCCTGTATTAGAAAAGTGCTCAAACACAGAATCAAGAAATATCTGGTCGAAGATGAAGTCGTGATGAACTGAGGAATCTTAAAAAAATGCATCCTGATGCTGACCTGGGGATGCGGTGTACATCTGAACTGGCTCGGCTGGGATCTCTTTGTTTTATTCAATCCTGAGTATTGGCAATATGTACAGATTGAACGGGTTCATTCACAAGTCGTGCTGAACGGCAGTTTTTTATTGATTTTAGCCGTGCTGATTTATCCCTGTTATAAATTTCAGGGCAACCGTCTGGTGGAACGTTATCTACCCTATCTGGCAGTCGGCACCTTTGTGGTTTCGCTATGCCGGGATGCCTATATTGTCGGCGTGATCAGTCCGGTCGCTACCACAGCCTATGTCTGCTTAATTATGGTCGGTCTGGTGCTGTTTCACCGCACGCTGGTGTATAGCATGCTGATTCCTGCCTCCATTTTCCTGGGCGGATGCGCCTATTTAAGTTTCAGTCATCAATTGCCTTATTCACCGCTATTTAATATCGATGACAAGCTTTTCTATAATGGTTTCTGGCTGTTATCGATGCTGTATTTCATTTTGCCAATTCTGGCCGTCTGTATGGTCTTATTCGAGATTCTGCTCAGTCAATGGCGGCATCGTGAGCAGCTGACCAAACAACTGAGTCAGATTGATCCGCTCACTAACCTGTTTAACCGCCGTAGCATCAACCAATGTCTGGATAAACTGAATGCCGCAGCAACTCCGAATTACGCCTTGGTCTTACTGGATCTGGATCATTTCAAGAAAATTAATGATCACTATGGCCATCATAAGGGCGATGAAACCTTAGTTGAAGTGAGTGCTGTGCTGAACCAGCAATTGCGCGAAAGTGATGTAGTCGGCCGTTTTGGCGGGGAAGAATTTATTTTGGTGCTTAAAAATACCAGTCTGGAAAAAGCCGAACAAGTGGCTGAACGCTGCCGCATCGCCATTCAGCAATTGCAGATTTTCAGTGATGAGGATGAGCTGATTCCGGTGACCGCCAGTTTCGGGATTGCCATTTCTAGCGCGGAATTACGCCCACAACAATTATTGAGTCAGGCCGATCAGGCGCTTTATCAGGCCAAAGCCGGTGGGCGTAATCTGGTCAAAGCTTATGCTGAACCGGTGCCAGTACAGATGCAGGTTTCTTAAACGGGTTCAGCTTTTTTTAAGAACTAAATTATGGATTTTCACTTTGAGCCAGTGCTTGCAGCTGTGCCAGCAATTCTGCCTCGCTAAAAGCACCGGTTAAACGTAAACCCCTAATTTCCTGCTGCTGCGCATTCAAGAATAAATACGTCGGCGGCCCGAGAATTTCCCATTGGTTTAACAGCGCTTGATGAGAGACATTATATTGGCTTAAATCCAGCTTGATCAGGAAATATGGCGCAAGCGCCTGCTGTACCGCTGTAGATTTTAAAATACGATGTTCGATCGGCTGACAGGCAACACACCAGTCGGCGTAGACATCAATAATAATCTTTTGCCCTTGTGGTGCCTTGTTCAAAATCTGCTGAAATTCTGCTGCACTACGTGCCACATGCCAGTTGACTTCTGTACTCACCTGCTCCACAAAAAACCGCTGACTGTGCTGATATTGGCTATAAGCGATATAGGGCACGGCCAGTACCAGACACAGGATATATAGCCATCTCAAACCGGTACGATGCCAGAAAATCCGGAACAGCACATAAGCCACGAAGGTCATACCCAAAGCTAGGGATAACCATTGTAAAGCGGCTTCTGAAATCAGTGGGCGAATAAAATACAGCGCCAGCGCCAGCATGATAAAGGCAAAGAGCACTTTGATCTGATTCATCCAGTGCCCGGCTTTAGGCAGAATCCGTGCACCCAGAATACTGGCCAGTAATAAAGGCGTCCCCATTCCAAAACCCAGGGTAAACAGCAGTAAAGCCCCCTGCCACTGACTTTGCGTCTGGGAAATAAACAATAATGCACCTGCCAGCGGTGCGGTCATGCATGGTCCCACCAGAAGCGCCGAAATCATGCCCATAACGCCGGCACTGACCAGACTACCTCCCTGCTGCATGGCCTGTGCCCGATCCAGACGATGAACCAGACGTTGCGGCAATTTGATTTCAAACAGGCCAAACAGATTCAGCGCAAACAGGACAAACAGGATGCTAAATGCGATCAGAGTTCCCGGTTGCTGCAACCAGCGCTGGAAGTTCAGACCAGCTGAAGA
Source organism: Acinetobacter sp. CIP 51.11 (assembly GCF_000369665.1). GTDB lineage: Bacteria > Pseudomonadota > Gammaproteobacteria > Pseudomonadales > Moraxellaceae > Acinetobacter > Acinetobacter lwoffii_S. The sequence continues at coordinate 297,717 of NZ_KB850128.1, read as the reverse complement.
CGCAATTAGGCCAAGTACTGCATAGACAGCGGCCATACTGCTGACAAAAGTCAGTGCAATCATCCAGGCTTTCAGACCTTTACTGTCACGTACGATCAACGAGGTCAGAATTGGCAGCATCGGCAAGGAACACGGGGTGAAAGCCAGTAAAATTCCCAAGCCGAAGAACAGTAAAAGCCCATAGCCCAAAGAGCGCTCAAGCAACTGGGCTGACCATTTCTGGTCTTGTGCTGCATAAGGTTCGGTTTGTGTGTTGGCTGATGCAGAGATTTCATCTGCTGTAGATTCTGAGGAATCCACTGTATTAAACAGGGTATTGTGTTGCAGTGATGAAGTATTCAGATCAAGTAAACGCTTTGCTCCTGATCCGGCAGCTTCGAATTGCACCAGACCGGACAAATCGGTCTTGAACTGAATGGTTTGTGGCGGATAACAGATCCGGTCTTTGGCACAGCCTTGCCAACTGACCTGATAGGATTGCCCCGCTTGAGTCGGGATCTGAAACTTTAACTGCTGATAATAAACCTGGGTATGTCCATAGTTATCATCATACAAATCTTCAGCGGGTGGCAACTCAAACGATACCGGCTGGTTGCCCTGCCAAACTTCAATTTTATGCTGATACAGATAATAGTTGTCCGGAATCTGCCAGCTCAGTTCAGCCTGCTGCTGACTGGTGGAGATCACGCTCACAGGAAAAGCCTGCTCGGCAGACAACAATGCCGTTTCCGCCTGAGCAGGACTGCTGAACAAGGTGCTTCCCAAAATAACCGGGGCAAGCATTTTCCCCCAGGTCGGGAACTGCGAGTATTTCATCATCTGTGAGTTGAATAACTTAGAACAGCACAGAGAAACCTAAGCCTGAGAAGTAACTTCGATCTGCACCATCCAGATCTACACCGACATTCGCATCCAATTGGACACGGTCGTTTAAGGCATACATAACCCCGGTACCGAGCGCGTATTGATTATCGACACTTTCAGCTTTACGGTAAATCAGTTCAGAATAACCTGACCAGCGATCAGTAATGCGGTAGCCTAGAGAAGGAATCGCAGACACTGCCCAGTTGCTGTCCTGCCATTCATAACGCATGGTCAATGCGGTACTGACCAAGTCATTATATTGATACGACACGACAGAACCTAGGCTGTAAATATCTTCTTCATTGGTGAAACCGGCATTGCCTGTTGCAATGATGGCTTCGGCCAGCAAAGCCATACTGAGTTTGTCATCATCCAAATCAATGGCCTTTTTCAGACCAATACTAACATCGCCCAGACCATCATCTTCTTCGGTCTGGCCATTGGATTTCACTTGGGTCCAGGTCGGGCCAGCCCAACCTAAACGCAATTCCAGATCATCACTGAGTCCGGTACGTAACAACATATCTGCACTGAGTGTGGTCGCGGTCTGATCGCCCGACTTGCTATAACGCGCTGTAGGCAAGCCTTGCTCCCAAGCGACATTTCCGACTGGAGTAATTCCAGTACTGAGACCCTCACCTGGTCGATCAAATTCAAAATCTGCTGCGAAAAGCTGTGCACTACAACCGGCCAGTGCAATCAAACCCAAGGTTTTTAATGTTGTCATGTTGGAGCTCTTTATTAAAATTTAACTGAGTTCTTTGGTCATTTTTGCGCCATGCTTGCGAAGCAGTTCTAGCGTCTGTTTTTCTTCATCCAAGGCTTCTGACCAGTTGATTTCATCAAAATCACAATCAAAGAATAGATCACTAATTGAAGATAAAATAGTCATGCCATCTTCATCTTTGCTATTTGGATCGACTTTTTCATCCAGTAAACGCTGTACAGCTGGCGCGCATGCGGCACTTGCGGCATCCCAGAGTGGACCATAAATTTCTTCTGCATCCCACAAATGCAGATTCACTTTGGCCTGGATCAGTTCTTCCAGAATTTGTAAATGTACCGCCAAACGTGCCTGTTTCTCCTCTTCTGAAAGTGGTGTTCCGGCTTCATACAGCTCACACACTTCTTCCCACCATTTAAACAGGCCATCTGACCAGACCGAAATCACCGGGCCTTTGTCATGATCAATAAAATTCGGGTTGAGTCCATCTGCCAGCAGCTGTTTGACCTGGTCCAGATTTAATTCTTCGAGTGCTTGCACAAAAAGTTGTTGTTGCGCAGTTAACATGATGGAGCTCACTTTGATTCGTTTTCGACTATTATGCCGAATAAAGCAGGATTTGTTGTGCTTCTCATAACTATATTTTTGTTTAATACGAAAAAAGCCCCGCAGGGCTTTTTCAAATCGGTTCGGCTTAGTCTTCGATATCCGCAGTATCTGTGTCTGCTAGTTCGAGAGCACCAGGACGAACATTGTCTTTTTTCTCGATCACATGTTCCAGACTACGTTTTAGTCGGTCAATTGCACCATGGATCGCAGTATCGACATTATGGCCACGATGATTGACTACGACAGGTTTCAAGCCTGCAGGACGCGCTTCAATCATACAGCGAATATCGTCATCGCCGCCTTTGGCGCCATTTTCATCACTGAGATGGACTGAAAAATGGGTAATACGTTCGCTGTGGCGCTGGAATTCTTGATTTAATTCTTCCCGTACATAAGTAATTAAACGATCACTATTCTGAATGTGGTTATCGGTACGAAGTTCAATATTCATATATTACCATCCTCAATCTTTGTAACTTTTGAGTGCAAAATTTTTTATCTTGGCACGTTTGTAGCTTGCTGTTTCGCATCGCATTTCACTTCTTCAAATGATTGGAATCACACCCTCCATTTTGAATGATGAACACATTTTTGAGTCTGCAGAATCGTGTCCTTATATCTTGAATATCGGCTGTATCTGGGAAATATGCAAGTGATATTTTGGTTTTTTAGCAAAAGAATAATCCATTGTGACAACTGCTTACTCAGCTCAAAAATACAGGATTTTTCAAACAGCAATTGCGCAACTCTTCACACAATTTAGTTTGAAATGTTTTTTAAGCCAGACCGATAAATCGCTTAAATAACATTCGACCAAGAAACCTAAAAAAAGAAATTAAAAGTATTTTTTTATGAAAATTAGCTCACTTTTATCTAATAGTTTTTCTTATAAGATCAGCGCCTAGTCAGCCTTACAGTTCTGAAGAGATAATATGCTTTATCATTATTTAGTTGCTTTTGCAGAACCGGGAAAAATACTCTTTCGTCATTCGAAAATAATAAACTGCAAAAATGATTTTCAATTGAAATATAAGACCGATCACTCTTATTTTACGACGCTGAGAATAGGCTTATAAAACGACCGTCATTTGAGATTTTAGAACTAACCTCATTACACAAACAGAACAAAGCTATTCAGCCTCAGGCTCAAATTAATTACTAAACAATCTGTATATTCCCCCTATTTTTACTGGTTTTCTAAACTCATCATCCTGAATTGAAGTGATTTTATATTTCTAGTTATACATTCAGTCTTTTAAGACGCTACATATTCAACTTTATTTAAAAAATAATAATTTAGAGAAATATCAGCAAAAGGCAATGAAAACTGAGGAAGATGATCGTCTGCATTCAACTCATGGGGGCTGAAATATATTTAAGTCAGCGATCACTTTTAACTTTATTTTTACTTATTAATCTGTATGCTTATTCTGCTTTCTCGGGGGGATAGATTTAAATGAAATTTACACAACTTGCGGCACTTTGTGCATTGGCTTCAACTGCAGCATTTGCTCAAGCAAAACCAGTTTGGCAGGACTTTAGCATTACAGGTCTTTATGGTGAAAACTATAAATCACCATTTCTCACTCAAGATGAAAAGCTTGATCAAACAACAGTTACTGCTGAATATGCGGCAGGTTTAAAATATGGTGATTTCTTTGCTTTCGCTGATCGTACTAACAATGATCCAGAAGGTAATAGTACCTATTTTGAGGTTGCACCGCGTTTAAGCTTAAGTGCAGTTTCAGGAACTAAACTTGAAGTTGGTCTAATCAAGGACGTACTCGTTGCGACAACTTGGGAAGGTGGCGAAGGCTTTAATAACTATTTGTATGGTGTTGGTTTTGCTTTAAATGTTCCATATACTCAATATGCAAACATTAACTTCTACAAAGCTGACAATGATAACACTGCAGATGATTATCAAATGACCATCACTTACGCAGTACCATTTAAGTTAGGTACTGAAGATTTCCTTGTTGATGCATTCCTGGATTGGTCAACGGCTGAAGATACCCATGCTAGTGAATTGAACTGGACTAGCCAGTACAAATGGAATGTAGGTAAGCATATCTCTCCAGACACTAAACTTTATGTAGGTATCGAACATTCAGTTTGGAACAATAAATATGGTTATAAAGGCGTAGACCAAAATGACGTCAGCGCACTTGTGAAATATCATTTCTAATTGATGTATGATCGAAAGCAGAACTCCGGTTCTGCTTTTTTTAAACTGTGATTTCAGCTCACCTCTACTAGAACAAGAATATGCCTGATTTTGATATTCGACCTGCGACCGAACATGATCTTGAAACCATCCTCGAGATTTATAATCAGGAAGTACTCTATGGTACTGCGACCTGGAACAGAACAGCCTTTGATTTGAACTATTTCAAAATCTGGTTTAAACAGCTTAAAAATCAGAATTTCCCGGTTTTTGTGGTTGAAGATACTCAAAATCAAGTCGTTGCTGGCTATGCCTGTTATGATCAGTTTCGTAGTATTCAGGGCTTTCAACAGACGGTAGAACATTCCATCTTTTTAAATCCAGATTATGCAGGGCAAGGTTTGGGTTCTAAATTATTGCAATATTTAATTGAACAGGCTCAAGTACAGAAACTGCATATCATGGTCGCGGCGATTGATTCTGAAAACAACTCATCGATTCGTCTGCATGAAAAACTGGGCTTCGTTCAAACTGCCTATATGCCGCAAGTCGGACAGAAGTTTGGGCAATGGCGTGATTTGGTACTCTTACAACTCAATCTGGATCAAGCTTGATTCATTCTTAGTTTAAAACTATTCCAGAACTGCTTTCTGGACACTACTCTTCAGCTTTTAATACTTGGCCATCACGATATTTTGTTCTTATCCAGTTTAATAAGCACAAGTTCTATTTACTTATACGAGCAGCTATGTTTTATTCAGCTAAAAATCATACTGAATAACACCATGTATAAATCTCTATTGTCTATCGGTCTTTTAGGTTTAAGCGCGCACACTTTTGCTGATTCAGATTTTGAAAAAGAGCTCCGTTCAGGCTGTAGCAAAGTGCAAAGCTATGCAAATAATGGCAAGAAATTCTACGACCAAAAACAATATCAAAAGGCTATAGCGCAATTTGAGCAACAAGCCGCCTGGTCATCTTTTTGTGCGATGAATGTAGAAGATGAGGGTACAGCTTTTTCTGAACGTGATATCACCACGGCATTTAATAATGTCGGTTTAAGTTATGCCAAGCTTGGAAATCCGCAGTGGGCACGCGCCTGGTTTTCCGTTTTTCCGAATGCTAAAGCCAGCCAGTTCAATCTGAAGCAATTGCCTGCACCACAAAAACCAAAGAATCTTGCAGGGAAATATGTCCGCTATGCAGGTTTTGGTCAGTGGAATACGATGGAGGTTAAACCAGCTTCTAATGCCTACCAGATTGAGTTTAATGGACTCTATATGGGTTTACGCAGTCTGATTTATGGACCAAATATGGGAGAATTTTTAACCCGTATGTCGCTGAATAAAGCTCAGGCCAATTACAGCGTAGAAGATTGCAAAATTGATTTGAAATTTCAGTTTAACGCTCAAATTGGACAACAGATTGTGGTGAATAGCAACAATCCAATGTCTTGCGGTTTTGGCCATAATGTCTCAGCGGATGGCATGTATTTAAAGGTTGAGTGATTGCTGATTCAGCGATATCTTATTCCCCTATAACAAACATAATATTCAAAATATTACAGGGAAAATATGGCTAAATTTCTAAATACCAGTGCAACCAATTTTTTCTTAGAAGAACTCATTAAAAATGCCAAAGAACGTCTAATTTTAATCAGTCCGTATTTACGTCTCAATGACCGTATTAAAGAATTATTAGAAGACAAAGACCGGTTAAAAATTGATGTTCGGATTGTCTATGGCAAAAGTGATTTGCATCCTGAAGAAATCAAATGGATTCAAAAACTGGACTATGTGCGTTTGAGTTTCTGCAAAAACCTGCATGCAAAGTGCTATCTCAATGAATCGGAATGTATTATTTCGAGTTTGAATTTATATGAATTTAGCCAGGTCAATAACAATGAAATGGGCATTTCAGTTCGTAAGTATGAAGATGATGAGGTTTTTAAAGATGCGTATGAAGAAGCGCAGCGTATTATTCGGATTAGCGAAGAAGTCCGGATCAGCTTAGATGAAGTCAAAGCTAATCCGAACACTGAGGATTTAGGTCAAACTGATGAAGAAGCTAATGCCTTTAGTAAATTGACCACCTCCAAACTGGCTGCCAAATATAAAATTAAAACAGCAGATTTACTTGAAAAGTTAGTGGATAAAGGCTTTTTAAAGCTGAATGACACGGGTAAACATTTTTTAACTGACCAAGGCAAATCCATCGGTGGTGAATACCGTCCAAGTCAGTACGGCGGCTATTTTTTATGGAATGAAAATACGGAGATCTAATCCCTCCATTATTCAAAAAAGAAAATTCCCCTCTCTTTAAGAGATGAGAAGCTCTGCTTCGTAAGAGGAGATTTAAAATTTAATCCCTCCAAACCTCCCTTTCTTACGCTTCGATATAAAGCAGTGCTTATATCTTGCTTAGGGAGGCTTTTTCCCTCTCCTTCTAGGAGAGGATTAGGGAGAGGTAAATAAAGATAAACCCTCATCCCCCGCCTTCTCCCATAGGAGAAGGAGCTAAAAGCCTTAAATCGCCACCAACTCCCGAATACCTTTCTCAGGCATTTCACTGCCCACACCTTGCGCTACAACCTGCCCACGTGCCATCACGGTATAAGCATCAGCAAGTTCTTCAGCAAAATCATAGAATTGCTCTACCAACACAATCGCCATCTCACCCCCATCTGCCAGTTTACGAATGACCCGGCCAATATCTTTAATGATTGACGGCTGAATACCTTCAGTCGGTTCATCCAAAATCAGCACACGCGGTTCAGAAGCAAGTGCACGTGCAATGGCAAGCTGCTGCTGCTGCCCACCGGACAAATCTCCTCCACGGCGGTGCTTCATTTCCTCCAAGACAGGGAAAATTTCATACAAATGCTCAGGCACTTTGCGTGTCTTTGCTCCTTTAAATTTCGCCATACCAATGAGAATGTTTTCCTCCACCGTCAGCGTTAAAAAAATATCTCGACCTTGTGGCACATAAGCCAAACCTTCACGTACACGCTGTTCAGGACCGAGCTTGGATATGTCTTTACCATCCAGCAAAATCTGTCCGGATTTAATCGGTAAAATACCCATCAGACATTTAAGGAGCGTGGTTTTCCCCACCCCATTGCGTCCAAGCACCACCGAACATTCACCCACAGGTGCAGTCAACGACACATCACGTAAAATATGACTGCCACCATAAAATTGATTGACGTCTTTGACTTCTAACATCGCAAGCTCCTTAACGCCCTAAATACTTTTCAATGACATCTTCATTGGCTTGTACTTCTGCCAATGTGCCTTCTGCCAAAATTGCCCCTTGCGCCAGTACCGTGACTTTTTCACTAATGGTGTCAATGAAGCTCATGTCATGCTCGACCACAACGAGGGTGTGATTTTTCTTGAGTTCTAAACACAGCTCCGCCGTGCGTTCGGTTTCGGCATCGGTCATGCCTGCTACAGGTTCATCAAGCAAAATCAGTTTTGGACGTTGCATCAGCAACATGCCGATTTCTAACCATTGCTTTTGACCATGTGACAGCAAGCCAGCAGGTTTATTAATGAACTCTTGCAGACGAATCTGCGTCAATGATTCATCCAAAGCATTTTGTGCATCGGGATCGAGTTTGCTAAAGAAACTCTTTTTCACCCGTTTGTCTTTGGGTGCAGCAAGTAACAGATTTTCCATGACGGTGAAATTTTCAAACACGGTCGGTTTTTGGAACTTACGCCCAATGCCTGCTTCGGCAATTTGTTCAGTGCTCATTTTGGCTAAATCGTAGTTTTGCCCAAAAAATGCTGTGCCTTCGGTTGGTCGCGTTTTACCGGTAATCACATCCATGAGGGTGGTTTTACCTGCCCCGTTCGGCCCGATGATGCAGCGTAATTCCCCTTCTTCAATGTAGAGCGACAAATCATTTAAGGCACGAAAAGCATCAAACCAGACGCTGACTTTTTCTAAATACAGCGCAATACCGTGGGTAAAGTCCGCGCCTTGTTCTTTAGGACGACCATAGCCTTCAGTGGCATGACCACCATGCGGTTGTAGGATCTCGCTCATTCGCTACGCTCCTTTTTAAAACGGTCAAACAGACCAATAATGCCTTTTGGCAGGAAGATGGTCACTACAATAAATAACGTACCCAAAATCAACAGCCATGCTTCAGGATAAGCCGAAGTAAAATAGGTTTTTACTCCATTGATTAAGCCTGCCCCAATCAATGGACCAATCAGCGTGCCACGTCCACCCGCTGCCACCCAGACTGCCATTTCAATCGAGTTCACCGGGTTCATTTCACTTGGGTTAATAATGCCGGCTTGTGGCACATACAGTGCCCCTGCAATGCCTGCAATCACCGCAGATAGCACCCATGCCGAGAGCTTGTACCACAAGGTACGGTAGCCCAAATATTGCAGACGGTTTTCGCTGTCACGAATTGCACCGAGTACACGGCCATAAGGTTTATTCATTAAATGACGTAAACCAATAAAGCACAGCAACAATACCAAAGCGGTGATAAAGCACAAACTTGCCCGCATCGATGCCGAGGTAATGTCCAGGCCTAAAATGGTTTTAAAACCGGTAAAGCCGTTGTTGCCACCAAAGCCGGTTTCATTACGGAAGAAAAGTAATGCAGCGGCAAAAGTCATAGCTTGGGTAATAATCGAGAAATACACGCCTTTAATTTTGGAACGGAAGGCAAAGAAGCCGAAAATAAAGGCGATGATGCCCGGCACTAATACCACCAATACCAATGACCAAAGGAAGTATTCCGTACCGACCCAAAACCATGGCACTTCCGTCCAACTAAGGAAGCGCATAAAGTCAGGAATGCCATCCCCTGCAGACTGGCGCATTAAGTACATCCCAAAGGCATAACCGCCAAGGGCAAAGTACAAACCATGTCCTAAACTTAAAATTCCGGCATAGCCCCAAACTAAATCCAGTGCCAAAGCGACCAGAGCCAAACACATGATTTTGCCAATCAAGGTGACCCAATACGCAGATAAATGCAGGGTTGAATCGGCAGGTAACAGGTGTAACCATGGCAATGCCAATAAAATGGCAAAGCATACGGCAATCGCAATGCCACTATGCGGTTTGTCGGATAATAATTGTGTAATCTTCATGTGCTTACTCCACAAAACGGCCTTTGATGGCAAACAAACCTTGTGGACGTTTTTGAATAAACAAAATCACAAGCACCAAGAGAACAATTTTTGCCAGTACCGCACCAATGCCAATTTCCAAGGCGGTACCACTAATACCTAGACCAAGCGCTGCAAGGACTGCACCCCACACCTGACCTACACCACCGACAACCACCACCAAGAAGGCATCAATAATGTAGTTTTGCCCTAAATCCGGCCCGACGTTACCCACTTGTGCCAAAGCACAGCCCGCTAAACCGGCCAAACCTGAACCTAAACCAAAGGCCATCATGTCGATACGGCTTGAACGAATACCAACGGCTTGTGCCATTTGACGGTTTTGCGTCACCGCACGTACAAACAAACCAAAACGGGTTTTATTCAGTAGGTAAACCAACAACAAAAGCACTGCAATGGTGAAGACAATAATCGCAATACGGTTATACGGCAGCATTAAACTTGGGGTAATGGAGATCCCGCCTGATAGCCACGAAATATTCGACACTTCGACATTTTGCGCACCAAAAGTCATGCGTACCAATTGCATCAAAATCAGGCTGACCCCAAAGGTTGCAAGCAAGGTTTCAAGTTGACGACCGTATAATGGACGAATCACGGTACGTTCAATCAACATACCGATCAGTCCACTCACCAAGAATGCCGCAGGAATCGCGGCGATTAAGTACCACTCGACATAGCTACCCAAATAGCTTTTAAACAGACTTTGCACCACATAAGTAGTATAGGCGCCAATCATAATGAGCTCACCATGCGCCATATTGATGACACCGAGCAAACCATAAGTAATGGCTAAACCGAGTGCTGCAAGCAGTAAAATACTCGCAGTACTCAGCCCTGAAAATAAATGCCCAGTCCATTCACTGGCTTGAATCCGGGTTTTAATACTGCTTTTCGCTTCAAGCAAAGCCGCTTTCAGCTCAGAATGGATATTCGGCTGTGTCAGCTCATTGTCGATCATCGCCAAGACATCGGGACGATTGGAGTCTTGCAAGGCTTTCGCCGCTTGAATTTTAACTAAGACATCTGCATCTTGATAATCCAGACGCGCTTTAAGCTGGGCCAAACGGGCTTTGACTTTGTTATTTTGTTCGTTCAAATACAGGGCATTGATGTGAGCAACATTCAGCTCTGCCAAGTTGCTTTCATAAATATCAATCGCTTCTAAACGCTCGGAAGCATCTTCAGATTTGAGTTTTCTTTGTGCCAAACCAAAGTTGAGCGCTTTACGCAAGGTATTCACCAAAGTCACTTGTGATAAGTCACTCGGCCAATCTGCAACGATGCCTAGACTCGGATAGCTGAGTAATTTTTCGTCCGATTCTAAAATATAGGTTTGACCATTAGCCCCACTATAAAGCTGCTCGTTTTCAACATATTCTGCAAGCTGATCTAACTGCTCAATACTGCCCGGCCATTGCTTCAGTAAAGCACGGCGCTGGGCAAAATCACCTTGCACAAATTGCTGGATTGCATCTTGTTGTATTGCTGCAGTCAATGCAGTGCTATTTGAGGATTGTTCTGCTGATACCAGTTGCACACAAATAACCTGTACAAATACCAGAAAAATAGCGGCGATATTCACGCGAATATTCATTATATTCACCCCTATTCCATTGGAAATTTTCCGTGGAGAGTAAGAAAAAAATCAGAGGACACCTGCCACGGCTGTGGCAGGCAAAAGATAGCTGTTATTTCGGAATGTACGGGCTCCAAGGCTGTGCCTGGATGGCTTGTGGCGTCTTATAGACCACATCAAACTGACCATCGCCACGAATCTGACCAATCATGACTGGCTTGTGTAAGTGGTGATTCGTCGCATCCATTTTTAAGGTATAGCCGGATGGGGCTTTGAATTCCTGACCTGCCATCGCTTCACGGACTTTATCGACCTCTGTAGAACCTGCTTTTTCAACGGCTTGCTTCCACATGTTAATCCCGACATAAGTTGCTTCCATTGGGTCATTGGTCACGAGCTTGTCTGCATTCGGCAGTTTGAATTCCACTGCATACTGCTTCATTTTGTTGGTAAATTCTGTATTGACCGGATTCTTCACTGACATGAAATAGTTCCATGACGCCAAATGACCGACCAATGGCTTGGTGTCAATACCACGCAGTTCTTCTTCACCCACCGAGAACGCCATGACGGGAATATCAGAGGCTTTAATGCCCTGATTACCCAATTCACGATAGAATGGTACGTTGGAGTCACCATTGATGGTTGAAATCACTGCGGTCTTTTTACCAGCTGCGAATTTTTTCACATTGCCGACAATGGTTTGATAGTTGCTATGACCAAATGGCGTGTACTCTTCCATGATGTCCGCATCAGCCACGCCTTTAGACTTTAAGAAAGCACGTAAAATCTGGTTGGTTGTACGTGGATACACATAGTCTGTACCGAGCAGAACAAAACGCTCCGCTTTACCGCCCTCTTCACTCATCAAGTATTCCACGGCTGGAATGGCTTGCTGGTTAGGCGCAGCACCGGTATAAAAAATATTTTTGGATTGTTCCTGGCCTTCGTACTGTACAGGATAGAACAATAAGCCATTCAGCTCTTCAACCACTGGTAAGACAGATTTACGTGACACCGACGTCCATGCACCGAAAATTACCGCGACTTTGTCTTGGGTAATCAGCTGACGTGCTTGCTCTGCAAACAGTGGCCAGTCAGATGCTGGATCGACCACCACAGGTTCCAGTTTTTTACCCAGTACCCCACCATTATCATTGATTTCCTTAATCGCCATTAAGGCCGTATCTTTCAGTGAGGTCTCAGAAATTGCCATCGTGCCTGACAATGAATGCAGGATCCCGACCTTAATTGTGTCGCCGCTGTCTGCGACTTTGCTTTCTGCGCCCGGGGCTTCTGCTTTTTCAGCAGATTTTGAACACCCCGTTAATGCAACAGCCCCTGCCATGGTTGCGGCTAAAATACTTTTTGAAAATAAATTGCGTTGGAACATCAGATCTTCTCCAAACTTTATAATGGTGCATGTTTCATGCTTGTCTTGTTGTACATCTGGATGGAGTGATTCAATTTCTGTGCCAAGGCTTCAAAAAATAAAAAAATTCACTTTAACTGATCTCATTATTTGTATTATGAATCATGTATTTAGTCATACTAAAAAGACTTAAAGCCCTATTGCAATGTAGAACTCAGACTCAACTTTAAATAAGTTGCATAAAGACCAATCAAAATATGCCAAAACTAAGATAGAAGATGATGTACAAATAAAGTGCAGCACCTTGAATATTTTTTGCACTGTTTTAAAACAAAAAATCCCGCGCTTGCGGGATTTTTTACTGCTTAAATTCGATAGTTTAAACCACCAAATCTGCCAGATTACCTTTTTGCTCCAACCAGTCTTTGCGGTCACTGGCACGCTTTTTCGCCAAAAGTTTATCCAGTAACCCTGCGGTATGATGAGCATCATCCAGATCCAGTTGCACCAGACGACGCGTGTTTGGATCAAGCGTGGTTTCACGTAACTGACTGGCATTCATCTCGCCCAGACCCTTGAATCGGGTGATTTGCGGATTCTTGGTTTTGCATTTTTTCAGGATGCTATTCAGCTCATCTTCATCCAAAGCGTAGTGCACATCTTTATTGTCATCAATACGGAATAATGGCGGCATCGCTACAAATAAATGCCCTTCCTCGACCAGTGTAGGAAAATGCTTTACAAACAAGGCACACAGCAAAGTCGCGATATGCAAACCATCCGAGTCGGCATCCGCCAGGATACAGACCTTGCCATAACGCAGTTCAGACAAGTCATCCGAACCCGGATCAACGCCAATGGCAATCGCAATATTGTGTACTTCCTGCGATGCTAGAACTTCGTCAGAAGAGACTTCCCAAGTATTCAGGATTTTTCCACGAATTGGCATAATCGCCTGGAAGTTCTTATCACGCGCCTGCTTGGCCGAACCACCCGCAGAATCCCCTTCCACAATAAACAGTTCTGACTGATCCAGATCATGGCCTACACAGTCCGACAGTTTCCCCGGCAAGGTTGGACCCGCGACAATTTTCTTACGTTCTACTTTTTTCGCTGCTTTGAGACGGCGACCGGCTTTGGAAATGGCCATTTCTGCCAGTTGCATGGCGATATCAGAATTCTGGTTCAACCATAATGCAAAGGCATCTTTGGCAATATTCTGCACAATTCCAGCTGCTTCACGGCTCGATAGACGTTCTTTAGTCTGACCCGAGAACTGCGGCTCCTGAAATTTCAGCGACAAGATATAATTGACGCCGTCCCAGACATCTTCGGCAGAGAGTTTCATATTCCGCGGCAGCAAATTACGCAGTTCACAGAATTCACGCATCGCATCGGTGACGCCTGAACGCAGACCATTCACATGCGTTCCGCCTTGTGCGGTCGGAATCAGGTTGACATAAGATTCCTGGACGCTTTCACCCCCTTCGACATTCCAGCAAATTGCAAATTCTGCGCTGGCACGTTCCGCATCGCCTGTGGCAACAAACGCCGGTGCCGGAATAATTTCACGGTCTTCCAGCTCGTCCATCAAATAATCAACCAGACCATTTTCAAACTGCCAGGTGATCTTTTCATCATTGATCTGATCAACATAGTTGATCTGTAAGCCCGCCGCCAAAACAGCTTTGGCTTTGAGATTATGTTTTAAAGCTTTGAGGGCAAATTTAGGAGAATCAAAATATTTGGCTTCAGGCCAGAATTGTACAGTAGTTCCTGATACCCGTTTCGGTGCCTTACCTGCCAGTACTTCAAGCGGTGCAACCGGTTCGCCATTTTCAAAGGCCATTTTATACAGATTGCCCTGACGCTGAACTTCAACCTCTACCCGGGTCGAAAGCGCATTGACCACTGAAATCCCAACGCCATGCAAACCACCGGAAAACTGGTAATTATCGGTGCTGAACTTACCGCCGGCATGCAGTTTGGTCATGATAATTTCAATACCGCTCTGGCCATATTCAGGGTGAATATCCACCGGCATACCACGGCCATTGTCTTCGACTGATAAAGAACCATCTTTATAGACCGTGACGGTAATCTTGTTGGCATGCCCTGCCAGTGCCTCATCGACAGCATTATCAATCACTTCCTGTGCCAAATGGTTGGGACGAGAAGTATCGGTATACATGCCCGGACGACGACGGACCGGATCCAGACCAGATAAAACTTCAAGAGATTGAGCCGTATATTGAGACACGTTATTCGGTTTCCTTTTTTATGCAGTCCAATAAAAACTGTAAGACGAACGGAATTTTCTCCGCAAAATCATCCATCCCGTGACTGCCATAGGCTTCAGTCATCAGCATTGCAGGGGGATGCGCAGCACTATAATAACGATGTGCTTCACGATAATCCAAAACTTCATCGCCTTGTTGCAGCAGAACCAGTATTTTGTCTGCATCTTGTGCAACAGGCAGGGCCAATTGCTGGAGTTGTACCAGATCTGCCTCATCCAGACACCAGTTTGGATGTACTTGATAAGGCAATTGCTCGTCAAACAGTTCACGAAACAGTTGCCATGGTCGCATTGCCGGATTGATCAGTACAGCAGGCACAGCATGCTGTGCGACCAGATGTGTCGCATAAAATCCGCCGAGACTGCTGCCCAGTAACGCCACATTATGCATCGATTCAATCAGTTCAGAAACATGCGCAATGGCAGCGTTCGGTGACATGTTTAAATCGGGTAAATGTACCTGAATTTCAGGATACTTTGCACAGTAATGTTGCAGCAATTTCCCCTTGATCGAGTTGGAATTACTCTTAAAACCATGCAAATAAATGATATTCATGAACTACCAACAAAAAACCCATCAATCATCAAAATTTAATTTAAATAATGTGAAGTACACTACGTTATAAGACCAGTTAATTGCTTAAATTGTCTGACAAAAAAGCCCAAAATCTTTTCTCATTCTCGTTATTTTAAGCTGAGGCCCTCAAAATTAGGAAACTCAACAAGAAAAAGAATTTATACCGCGAAGTTCTTTAAAAAGAAAGATGGCACCACATGCGGCTCATTGAAAGGACAGGATCAGATGCCAAGTTTGACACCGTTACATGAAACCTATTGTCGATGGGATCGGACCCCGCCGAGTCAGGCCGATGTACTGGAAGGTCTGGCGCAGCTGGTGACTATGCGCTTTAACGATGTGATCCAGGAGCTGGTCAAGAGTATTCAACGCGAAATTTTAATGAGTATTTTCGGTTTAAGTGAAAATAATTCTGAAAAAATTCAGAATATTCCGTCGATTGTGCGGCTCTATCAAATGTCTTATGACATGCTGTTTCATTACGGCAATACCCTGATTGCCCCTGCTTTGCGCCAGATTATTGAACGCTTTCCTAAACTGCATAATAAACCGCTGACACCTTCCTTGCATTTTCTGGTCAGTGTCTTAAATGGCATTATCGGGGATTATCTGCTGAAATATCAAAACCCTCTAGCCCTGCCGATGGTGATCTATGACCATTATGGCTCGCTGCAAAAAGATGAGCTAAGCGGTCGTATTACTTTGTTTGTACATGGCTTATGCATGAACCATTTAGACTGGTCAAATCGCAAATATGAAGGCATTGGGGCAAAATTACTGGCGCAGCGCGACCGCAATACCATGCTCTACCTGAATTACAATACTGGACGCCGGATTTCTGCCAATGGTCGCAGTCTGGCGAATACCTTACAGGATCTGGTGGTTCGCAATCCTAGAATTACCAGTATTGACCTGATCGGCCATAGCATGGGTGGACTGGTGTCACGCAGCGCACTGTTCTATGGCAAGCAGAATGTGTATAGCTGGGTCAACATGGTGGAGAATCTGGTCTGTCTGGGTTCACCGCATCATGGTGCGGTACTGGAACGTTTTGGTTTTAGCTTGCAGGACAAACTCGGACATTTTCCACTGATCCGGTTGCTTGGCCATCTGGTCAATATTCGCAGTAACGGTATTCTGGATTTACGCCATGGCAGCGTCCGGGATGATGACTGGGAGCATAATCCGCTACGGATCGGCTTTATGGATGATCACCGTAAACCTGCCCCAATTCCCTCGCATATCGATACCTATCTGGTCGCCGGTACCATCGAGTTTGAAAACCGCAAGAACAAGACCTTGCATATGATTGGCGATTATCTGGTCAGTATTAAAAGTGCTTTGGGCGAGCATCCCAATCCGCGTTTCCAGCTCAAAGTCCCGGATGCACACAAGGCGATTTTTTATGGCCTGAACCATTTTGAAATTCAATATCATCCACTGGTGGCGGAACAGGTGGCGCGCTGGTTCTATCCAAGTGTAGAAGATGAGGCCTTTGATCAGATTCGTGAATATATGACGGATCTGGACAGTCTGGAAGGTATTGCCCTGACTTAACTCTCCGTACATTAAAAAGCCCTCCATTGAGGGCTTTTTAATAGGAACTTGATTAGTATTTATCTCTGAGTCGTTTCACTGGTGCGGTTTTATATTTACGCAGCAGTTGCCATAGACTGACCAGCAATAAAATACTGAAGAAGATCAGCGACCAGACCGGTAAAGACTGCCCCAGAAAAGCCCAGTCAATGGTGGCACACTCACCAGAACCATTCAGTACCTGTTGCAGTACAGACTGCATCGGCAGGGTTTCCAGCCAGTATTCCAGACCGGGACCACAGCTCGGCACCTGATCCGGGGGCAGGTTCTGTAGCCAGACATGACGCGCAGCCACACCCACAGACCACAAAATACTAAGCGAACCCAGCAAAGCATATAGCCGCTTCATGAGATTGGATGCAGGATTATGCAGGGATGCGATCAGTGAGATGATCCCGAGTCCGATTAATCCGACACGCTGAAACACACAGAGCGGACAAGGTGCTAGCCCCTGTACATGCTCAAGATATAAGGCAAATGCCATGCCGATGACAGCAGCCAGAAACAACATACCACTCACGAAGCGATAACCCCATTGCATGGTGAATCCTCTTATTTTTTTATCGATATTGGGCTAAATAATCAGAAAAACTGACGCTGCTATCTTGCTCGAGTTGCTGTTGCTGCTGCAATGACTTTTGTGACATTTCTTCAAAATAAGCCAGGGTTTCCGGGCTGAGCTGATGTTCTTCATAGACACTGCTGTGCTGTTGGGCCAGATGTTGGCCAAAATGCCACATACCGCCCTGCTCACGTGTATCCCCGACCACCAGAGCAGACAAGGTGGCATCGACTTCATCGACCCGGATCATCATGGTTTTTAAAGCATCAGTATATAGAGTACTGTCATAGGCCGAATTTAACAGCTTGGCCAAGGGATGCATACGCTGCAAATGCATGGCACACCAGTCTTCAATCGGATAAGACTGGCCATTTTCCATAATTGCGGCATTTGGCGCACGGCCACGGTTGACGACCTCGGCTTGATTCTGCTCAATAATATCCTGTTCATCACTAAGAAGCGCCGGACTGTCTTGCAATAAACAGTACAAGGCTACCACTTCAAGGAAACCGGCCGTATCTTCATTAATGCCAATCGGGCTGTATGGATTGACATCGACTGCGCGCAGCTCGACATAGGCAATCCCACGATTTTCCAGTGCCTGTGACGGCGTTTCACCCGCGATCGGCACCTGTTTCGGACGCACCAGACTGTAATATTCATTTTCGATTTGCAGCACATGATCATTGATCTGGATCGGCTGGCCATTGGCATCATCCAGTCCCAGACGACTAAACGGTTTATACGGCGTTTTGACGGCTTTTTGCAGCCCGTCCAGATAGTCCTGCAAATTATTGTAGTGAATACCGAGCTGTTTCTGCGCAGAGTTTTGATAACCAAAACGTCCCATACGCAGCGCAGTCGCATAAGGCGAATACAAGGTGCCTTTCACCAATGGCAGCAAGAAATGATCACGGCCAGTCATAAAGCACTGGCAAACCGCCGGACTGGCCCCCACCAGGAACATCACCAGTGGAGTCAGACGAATAAAGTTGCGGATCAGGCCCATATAACGATGACTGCGATAATCCTGCAAGCTCAATGCTTGCAGCGCCTCGTCCTGTTCCTGCTGTTGTAAGGCCTCGAACAGATGATCCGGGAAAGACAGGTTGTAATGCACGCCTGAAATCGTCTGCATACGGCGACCATAACGCACGCCTAAACCATGACGATACAAGGTTTTAAACAGGCCGATATTCGAGCTGCCATACTGTGCCAGCGGAATGCTGTCATCGCGGCTGTCCAGCATACACGGCATCGACAAAGGCCAGAGCTTTTCATCATTTTCCAGATGACGATGGACAATCGCATGAATATCGCTGAGATAGTCCAGCGCTTTTTTAATACTGTCCTGTGGCGGAGTAATAAACTCCATCAATGCTTCAGAATAGTCCGTGGTGATATGTGGATGAGTCAAGGCTGAACCCAAGGCACGAGGATGCGCTGCCTGTGACAGGAAACCATCACTTTGCATACGTAAGCTTTCACGCTCGATACCACGCAACATGCCTTTGATGAGTGACGACTCGACCCAGGTCGGTAACACATTTTGGGAAGTCGATTCAGGTTGACTCATTACAATCTCGCTTAAGGGGGCTAAATTATTAAATTAAAATCATCGGTTTAATCAGTATAACGTGATTTCGTGCCGGCATATGACAGGCTGCCTAGTTTTCAGGCAAACCATTGATTTTTAATTTGGCAAATTTTTAACACAAACTTCCTCTATAAGACATGGAAAATTTGTGATTTTATTAACAAATAGATGCTAATGAATTGTAAATATTATGAATTATCAAGATATTTTAGACTTTTGGTTTCATGCGGACAGCCAGCCCTTATGGTTTAGCCAAAGTCATGAATTCGACCAAAGTATTGCGCAGCAGTTCATGAGCACCCATCAGCAGGCAGCCCAGGCTGAACTTTGGGGCTGGCGTAAAACCGCAGAAGGCCGGCTGGCCGAAATTATTGTGCTAGATCAATTTTCACGAAATTTATTCCGTGATTCTCCCCAAGCTTTCGCCCAAGACAGTCTGGCACTGGCCTTGGCTCAGGAAGCCATCAGCCTGAACCTGGATCAACAGCTCAGTCCGGAACAGCGTGCCTTTCTGTATATGCCATTTATGCACAGCGAATCCAAACTGATTCATGAATTCGCCTTAAAACTGTTTCAGCGTCTGGGCAATCCGACCAATCTGGAATTCGAGAAAAAGCACAAGGTCATTATTGACCGCTTTGGACGTTACCCGCACCGAAACCAGATTCTGGGTCGTGCATCGACCGATGAAGAACTTACTTTCCTGACCCAGCCCGATAGCAGTTTTTAAGATTTTTTAAGACCGGCTGTCTGGACTGGATCATTGCATCAGGAGATCGAACATGAAAAACATGCTACTGGGATTGAGTGTGATTGCTGCCATCAGCCTGACTGGCTGTGCAACCACACCCTCAAAGCCCTTAACATTTGATCAGTTAGGTCGCTACAGTACCACTCCCCTCAACAGCAACACTTACCGTATCAGCTTTCAGGCCCGTCCCAATATGAGCTTTGGCACAGCTGAAGAAATTACCCTGCTCAAAGCCGCACAGACTACCGTACAAAATGGTTTTCAATTCTTCAGAGTACTGAATGATCCAAGTAACCGCACCCAGCAACCTCCACGGCAAGCCATCGTCTATCCGGCGCCAAGCTTTTATCCTTACGGGTATTACCGCCGATATCCGGGATTCTGGCCAGACCCATTCTATGACCGTCCTTATACCGTGACTCTGGATCCTGCCCAGGTGGCTTATACCATTGAATGCTTCAAGGCCAATCAGGCGCCTCAAGATGCCTTTGATGCCCGCTTGATTTTACAGTCACTTGGGGCTAAATATGGTTTAAGTCCATCCGGTGCAGTGCTGCAACCGCAACCGGCCAATCCCTCCTGACAGGATGATCTATGCAGACAGAGCGTATCTCCCCGAGCTTACAACGCAGTAAACGTTTCGCGACCATCGCCCTGGTGGTCGCCGTACTGATCTGGTTGGCATTGATGGTTGCAGCCAAACTGCTACCCGAATATGTCTGGCTCATTCATATTCTGATGCTCTCGGCAGAAGCGGGTGTGGTCGGTGGTCTGGCGGATTGGTATGCGATTACCGTACTGTTTCGTAACCCTTTTGGCAGATTGCCTATTCCCAAGTTTTTACGTGACCATACCGAAATCATTCCACGTAACAAGGCCCGTATTGCAGAGTCGATGGGCCGTTTTGTGCAGGAAAATTTTCTTTCTCCGCAAATTGTACAGCGCAGTCTGGACAGTACCGACCTGAGTCTGGCTGCAGGACGCTGGCTGGCCAATCCACAAAACAATGCCCAAGTGACTCAGGTCATTCAACAGACGGTGCCTAAAATTTTTGAATTTGTCGGACAGGAACAGATTGCCGGATTTATCCAGAGCAACAGCGTGCAATGGGTCAAAAATACCCAGATCAATACCCTAGCCAGCGAAATGCTGCATGCCGTTCTGGACAATGATTTCCATCAGGATGTGCTACAGCGTGGACTAGATGTGGTGCATGCCTGGATGACCTCGCATCCTGAACAAACCCGTGAGCTGACCCGTAACCTGTTTAAGGAAATGGGGGTGTGGAAACTGGCCAAAGGCGCCAGCTGGATCGGGATTGATGTGCAGCAACGCAGTATTGATTCCGTGATCGGGCGCGTTGAAGCCATGCTGGCCGATCCAGATCATCCATGGCGACTCAAAATTGAGAACATGGGACATAGCTGGATGTTGCAGCTGGCGGATAATGACAGTGAAGCCAGCCAGCGTCTGAATGAAACCAAAGATGCCTTACTGGATAGTCCACAAGTGTTGAATTTTATCAGTGGTGCGGTGGTGATTTTATGTGATGCGATCAAGGCAGACTTGCAAAAACCTGATTCGGGTATTGCGGAAAATCTCAGAATTGCTATTCAACAGGTCGGAGAAAATATTATCTCGAATGCCTCGGTACGTGAGCTGCTGAATAAACGTCTCAGCGGAATCGCGGTTGACCTGAGTGACCAGTATAGTGAAAAAGTGATTCGTTTTATCAGCGAGCGCATTCACGAATGGGATTCAAGCGAGATGATCGACAAGATTGAAAATGAAGTCGGCGGCGACCTGCATATGATCCGGGTCAATGGAGTTGTGGTCGGTGCTTGTATCGGTCTGGTGCTCGGGATCATCCGGGCGGCGGTGGAGCATTTAATTTAAAAATGATGCTCTTCGCCCCATATAGCCCCACTTTTAAAATGCTCAAGAATTGACTCCAGCCAGATCAAATTTAAGATTTAAAAAATGATCATTTGGGTGGCTGAGGTCCGGACATATCGACCAACAGCCCAGTGAATTTGCGTACGAATGGCAATAAGGTCACCACAATCGGAAAAGCAATCGCCCAAGAAATCATCCAGTTATGAAACCAGAGTGCCATAAATCCATCAATCCAGCCAAGATTGCGCAGCATATTGATCATGGAAATGATGCCACTCATCAGGCAGGACAGGATAAAAGGCACAATAATCAATGCCCATTTTGCAGGGAGTTTAGGAATATGACCGATAATGGTCGGACGTTGTGATGCAGCCACGACATGCTCTTTTTACTGTTTTCAGATGACTAATATAAGCCAAATTCTGTACGGTGAAGCATTGTTTTTTTCATCTGAAATGTTGAGCTAAAAACTGGTTTTATTTTCACGGGATTAATCCGTTGATTTTCCCTTTCTTTAGTCAAAAACTTCTGACGAAGTGATCCTCCACTTTTTATTCCCGAGAAATGCTTTTACCTAAACAGCCTGAAATTTGCTATATTTGCTGTTTTTCTGCGATCTCTATTTTCGACTGATTATGAATACGGCAATACAAGCAGCTCTCGATCATGCAGTGCACACTTTACAGGCACAAGGCGTACTCCCATCTGACTGGAACAATACAAGTAATTTGACGCGTACCAAAGACCGAAGCCATGGTGACTTTGCGTCGAATATTGCCATGATCGCGTCGAAAGCTGCGGGTATGAAGCCACGTGATTTAGCGGAAAAAATTCTTGCTGCCCTGCCTGAAGTGGCAGATATCAGCAAGGCAGAAATTGCCGGTCCTGGTTTTATTAACTTCTTCCTGAATGCTGACCAGCGCTTTGCAGTCCTTGATCAAATCCAGGCACAACAGGCGACTTATGGTCGTACCCAGGTCAATGCGGATAAACGTATTCAGGTTGAATTCGTTTCTGCCAACCCAACCTCTAGCCTGCACGTAGGTCATGGTCGTGGTGCTGCGTATGGCATGACGGTTGCGAACTTGCTTGAAGCGACCGGTGCAAAAGTCGATCGCGAATACTATGTCAATGATGCTGGCCGTCAAATGGACATTCTGGCGACTTCGACTTATCTGCGCTACTTAGAATTAACGGGTCAGGAACTGGTATTCCCGAAAAATGCCTACCAGGGTGACTACGTAAAAGAAATTGCACAAAGCATTATTGACCAGGATGGCGATGCTTATGTCCGTCCTGTGGCCGACGTGTATAAAGATGTGCCTGAAGATGTACAGTTTGCAGCCGAATTAGATGCTGATGGCAATAAAGTCGTATTGTCTGGTGATAAAGAAAAACACATTGATGGTTTGATCTTTAATTCACAAGCGTTAATTGGCACAGGCTACCGCGTATTCTTGCAAGCCGCGCTTAAAGCAATCTTAGATGATATTAAAGATGACCTCGGCGAGTTTGGTGTAACCTTCAATCAATGGTTCAGCGAAGAATCATTGACAGACAAAATTGAAGAAGCCTTACAGACTTTAGACCAGCGTGGTTTCCTGTATGAACTGGATGGCAACATCTGGTTTAAATCCACTGCATTCGGTGATGAAAAAGACCGTGTCGTAAAACGCCGTAATGGTCAGACCACCTACTTCGCATCTGACATCGCTTATCACCTGAACAAGTTACAACGTGGCTATACCGATATCATCGATATCTGGGGTTCGGATCACCACGGTTATATCGCACGTGTAAAAGCGGCCATTGATGCGTTGGGCTATGACTCGAAAAAATTAACGGTTCTTCTGGTTCAGTTCGTGAGCCTATGGCGTGGCGGCGAGATGGTACAAATGTCATCTCGTTCAGGTCAGTTCGTGACCTTGCGTGATTTGCGTAAAGAAGTCGGTAATGATGCCGCTCGTTTTTACTACGTGATGCGCAAGTCTGAACAGCACATTGATTTTGACCTGGATCTTGCTGTGTCACAAAGCAAGGACAACGCCGTGTATTACATCCAGTATGCACACGCCCGTATCTGTCGTATGTTAGAAAAAGCAGCTTCTACCAATGTTAACTTTGATGCTACAGCGGCACGTAATTTAGCGGCTAAGCTGGAGCTTGATGCTGAAACTGAAATCCTGGCCAAGCTGGCAGCCTACCCAGAAATTCTGGTACGTGCTGCAAACAGCTATGAACCGCATCAAATTGGTAACTACCTGAAAGAGCTGGCAGCATTGTTCCACGGTTGGTACAACGACAATAAAGTACTCGGTGATGATGCTGAATTGACTCAAGCACGTTTATTGTTATCAGTGAACGTGCGTCAGGTACTGCGTAACGGTTTAGAACTTTTAGGTGTGTCAGCTCCTGAATCAATGTAAAGCACTGCTTTTACATTGATGCAAGACAAGAGCTATGCTCGAAGTGAGCATGTAAGCAAAACATTGCCGTTTATCTGCTGAGCAGACATTTTGTAACTTTAGCTATGTGCTTGAAGATACAGATAAATTAAAATTCTGTGTGATTTGTGATCTAGAGGATGACTTTTGTATCCTGATCACATAGGATGAAGTCATAGTAGGGGCATAACTGCTGTTATGCCTTTTCTATATGTCCCGATTAACAAGAGGAAAATCCCAAGTGTTTGGAAAAACGCAACGCGGTGTATCTGAAAGACCGAATAAGCCTAAAAAGCCACTTATTCCAACCTGGCTCGGCACACTCGTGATCATTTTAATCGTGTTAAGTTTTTTGATGGCACTGATGCTCTGGAAGCCATGGGAACCGGTTAAACCGAAAACTCAAACAAGTGCTGAATCTGTCCAAGAAGAAGATACCAACAAAGATTATCGTTTTTATGACCTGTTACCACAACAGCAAGTGACGCCGATTCCTGAACAGGCCGTCCCTGAAAACAAAAATCAGGATACGGTAGTGATTGTAGAAGCACCTCGACCTGAAGTGGCTACACCTGAGGCGACCACAACTGAGCCTGGTTTAGAAGCCAGCGAAGCACCCGTTGCCGCTCCGGCCAGTTATATTCTGCAAGTTCGCAGCTTTGATGATCCAGATCAGGCCGATGCCCGCCGCGCCGAAATTATTCTCAATGGTTTATCTGCCGATGTGGTACGCAGTGTAGAAAATGGCAAAGTCTGGTATCGCGTGGTTTCAGGCCCTTATGATTCTGCAGAAGCTGCAATTATCGCACAGCAAACCTTGCAGAATAGCGGGATCGATTCCATCGTCGTGAAACGGTAAATTTCTAGAAATAAAAAAAGCGCCTGATGGCGCTTTTTTTTGAACCTCTCCCTTGCGCAGCAGTGCTGCTCATGTCCTATAAGGAGAGGAAATCCCTCTTTTTCAAAAGGGGGACTGAGGGGGATTTTTATTTATTCTAAACGAGAAAATATTTAATTCCTCCAACCTCCCTTTAATAAAGGGAGGCTAAAATCTTTAAACTGTATGCCCCAGCGCTTCACCCATATTCACCAAAGAATTGGCCTTGAATGCGGCATCCCACTGCATTTTATTTTCTTCAAATAAAATCACTGCAGTTGAACCGAGGTAGAAACGCCCCAGCTCCGCCCCTTTTTCCAGGAACAGATCATGCTGATTAAGTTCGATTCGTCCTGAAGGCTTCACTTTGCCAGTTGCCACGGTTTCAATACCCGCCACAATCATCGCGCCGACCAATACCACCGCCATACGGCCGATTTCAGTATCAAACAGGCAGACCATACGTTCGTTGCGTGCAAACAGGCCTGGAATGTTTTCTGCGGTCACCTGGTTTACCGAGAACAGCTCGCCTGGAACATATAGCGTTTCAGTTAATGTTCCGGCAAATGGCATATGCACCCGATGATAATCACGTGGCGACAAATATACGGTCGCGAATTCACCATTTTTGAATGGCTCAGCCAGTTGCGGATCAGCAATCAGGGCTTCAACGGTAAATTTCTGGCCTTTGGCCTGAAACACATCGCCATTTTCAATTTTACCCAGCTGGGAAATCGCACCATCTGCAGGCGAAACAATGCTCGTAGCATCTGGATCAACTGCACGGATACCTTCTTTTAGGGCACGGGTAAAAAATTCATTAAATGATTTGAATTTCAGGGCATTGGCCTGTTCAGCAATCGACATATCAATACCATACTGCGCCTTAAAGGCAGTAATTGCAGCAGTTTTGATAATCGGGTTTTCGCTGGCGGCAATTTTACCCACCACCCGAGACAAGCGATGTTGCGGTACTAATCGTTGAGCTTTAATAAAAAACTGTTGTTTTAAACGTGATGTGATGCTCAAGATGGCAGCTCCCCTGTAGCGATTGGACTATCGAGGCGGTTGCCCCATTCACTCCACGCACCATCATAGGCTCGAATTTTCCAGCCCAGTAAACGACCCAGAATATAGGCCAAACCTGAGCGGTGATGGGACTGGCAGTACACCACAACGGGTTGATTCAAATCAAAGCCCAGTTGTTCCAGACGCTGCTGAGTACGTGGTAAAGGCTGTAATTTTAAATGATTTTCACGATTAAGGGCAGTACTCCATTCAAAATGACGTGCTCCCGGAATGTGACCGCCGCGTCGAGCCGCTAAACGTAGGCCGGTATATTCATCTTGTGTACGGCAATCCCAAATTTGAACCTTTTGATTTTCAACCTGTTGGCGCAGTTCATCATAGCCAATCTGAAAATTCGCCTGATGCTCAAGATTGACCTGCAACACGTTCTTCACTGGTGCAAACTGTTCCTGACTGGAAGAAGTCGGCAAGCCTGCACCGAGCCAGGCATGAATCCCGCCATTCAACAGACTGGTATTTTCAAAACCCAGACAATGTAGGTTCCAGAGCAAACGCCCTGCCCATGCCCCGCCCTCATCATCATAAGCCACCACATGATGCTCAGGAGAAATATTCAGATAATCAATGAGAGCCTGCAAGCCTTCCGCGTCCGGCAACAGTCCCATCGCCGTTTCTTCCTGACGCACCAGAAGTTTAGGCTTTAAATGCAAGGCGTGCGGAATATGCAGCTGCTCATACACAGAGGCACGGCTCAGGTCGACAATACGAAGTTTTTCATGGCCCAAATAGGGAACTAAATCTTCTGCCTCAATCAGCAGGCAAAAATTAAAAGCTGCAGCGGTCATCGTTATCATGGCTATTATTGGTCAAATCCTGTCGATCTTAGCACAGCTGGTTTTTAGACTTATGCGCTTTCTTTGCAGATGATTAGCAAGATTTTAGCTAAACCCTGGTCTTAAATACTCTTGCATAAAAAAACCGCATCTGCATAGACACGGTTCTTTAAAACTATGAATTGTTCAAACTGACTTAGGCAGGTTCATTGATCTCAAAAACCTGACGTAAATAGGCCAGGAAGGTATCATTATCGGTCATGGTCTTGCCCGGGCTGTCCGAGATTTTGGCCACTGACTGACGGTTACATTCCACCAGTTTCAGCACAATATTGAGTGGGGTTTGTCCCATATCATTGGTCAAATTGGTGCCAATCCCGAAACTGACCTGAAAACGGTCTTTAAAGTACTGGTGCAATTTCCAGGCTTTTTCCAGATTCAGGCCATCACTAAAAGTCAGCATCTTGGTTTTACTGTCAATTTTCAGCTTTTTATAATGCGCATAGGCCTTATCACCCCATTCATAGGGATCGCCACTGTCATGACGCAAGCCATCAAACAGCTTGGCAAAGTACAGGTCAAAGTCGCGCAGGAACGCATCCATACCGACTACATCGGTCAAGGCAATACCCAAGTCACCACGATATTCCTGTACCCAGCTTTCCAGTGCAGATTTCTGGAAATTACGTAAACGTACGTCCAGCGCCTGAAAAGCTTGCAGGAATTCATGCGCCATGGTACCAATCGGGGTAATGCCCAGCTCTTTGGCTAACAGTACATTACTGGTCCCACGGAACACATGCGGTGCGGCTTTGTGAAATTCTTCGACCACATGCTTTTGCCAATCGAAACTGTAACGGCGACGCGTACCAAAATCTGACACCAAGAATGGTGGATCATTGGGGTTTTGCGCAGCGTCATACTGTTTTAACAGCTCGATTTTGGCTTTTAAACGGCGCTCGCCTTCTGCCAATACTTCAGGCGTGCGAATGCGGCTGAAATACAGTTCATTGACAATAGCGAGAACGAATATCTCAAACATCATCGCCTGAACCATCGGGCCTTCCACCACAATATCCAGACGGCCTTGACTGTCGATACTGGCCTTGATGAAACGGCGCTTGAGCTGGAACAGTTCCAGATAATCGACAAAGTCGCTTTTGATAAAACGTAAGCTTCTTAAATATTGCAGTTCATCTTCTTTGAATTTGAGCTGACACAGCAGGTCCAGTTGATGATTCAGGTCATCCAGAATATCCGTCAGTGGATAGACTGTATCTTCCAGATTACGACAACGGAAATGGTAGACACTATGCGTTTGCGGAAACTTGTGTAAGACCACTTGTAACATGGTGAATTTGTACAAGTCAGTATCTAACAGAGAATGGATAATTGGAGCCATAACTAAGGGAATATCGCTGTGCTTATCTCTGCATTAAAGCATAAAAAGTCGTGCAATAATGCAGGATTTACGTACAGCTGGCTGTATTTGCGACAAAAGTATCAGAAGCATAACCCGGTTTATTTCTGTGATTTGAACTGAGCTTTTTCCTGTTCCTGAATCAGTTTCTGCAACTGTTTTTCCTGACCAATGACCTTAGCAAATTCGGCTGTGGTCTTTTGTCCGTTTTTTTGCACCTGGGCATCACAATCCACCTGACGCAACTGCTTGGCAATCGCAAATTCCATCTTGAATAAAGCCCCCATCAAGGCCGTATTGCCTCGATTGTCTCGAGCACAGCGGTCGGCACCATGTTTAAGCAAACTGCTGACTATCGTTTGATGGCCATAATACGTTGCCATCATCAGTGGCGTATAACCGTCTTTATTGCGTACATCGACCGGAAAGCCATGTTTTAAAAATTCGTTGATAACTTCGCTATTGCCAATTTTGGCGGCAGCAAAGAACAGGTCGACCAGTTCCTGTTGTGAGTTCATCTGAATATTGTCCACGCTTTTAGCGGGGGAGATCTCCTTCGCGACAGTCACGTTTGCGAATGCGGAACCTATCGTGAGAATACTGGCTAAAAACATAGATGACATAACTTTCATGATGAACTCCAGCAGAAATCGAAGGGGAATTTAAGTCTTGAAAGACTGAATTATCCTGAGATGAGATAAAAAACGGAGTGCCTGTAAAACTCCCCCTAGGGTGCAGGAAAGGTTTGGAGTATTACAGGACTTTTTGGAGGTGATGCGCTATGCCCTAGTCACCAGTTCCTCAAGACCAATCGGGATTAGTCTTTTAATTTTGCAGCTTTGGCTTTAACAGTCGCCAGGTTACCGTTTACCGCCTTGGTCATACGTGTACCGTAGTCCGCATCTGCCTTATAGAAGTAAGACAACATGATGTGCTTGGTTTCTGAATCTTTCACTGCGCCTAAATCAGCAGCAAGGTTCATGATCAGGTCATCTTTTTCTTTAGCCGAGTATGAACGGTACAGCTCACCTGCCTGCTTGAAGTTCTGCTCTTTCACGCCAATTTGCTGTACATGACCAGATAATGGTGTTTGTACCGCACGTGCTTTTTCAGTGGCAGCTTTTGGCTCTTTACGGCTTGGCTCATAGTTCACATCCGAGTCACGCTCAGAGATATTCATGTAGCCATCCTGATTATTGTTGTTCACATTTACCACTGGACGGTTCACCGGAATTTGCTGGTGATTCGCGCCTAAACGGTACATTTGGGTATCTGAGTAAGAGAAGATACGGCCTTGTAGCAGACGGTCTTCTGATGGCTCGATGCCCGGAACCAGGTTACCTGGCGCAAATGCAGACTGTTCAGTCTCATTGAAGAAGTTCTTCGGCATACGGTTCAGGGTCAAAGTACCGACTTTGGTTTCTGGTACCAGCTCAGTTGGCCAGATTTTGGTTGGATCTAACGGATCAAAATCAAAGCTGTTTAGATCTTTAGGATCAATCACCTGAATATATAGATCCCATTTCGGGAAATTACCCGCATAGATGTTGTTATATAGATCATTGGTCAAGTGGTTGAAATCTTTACCCTGCTGTTCAGCCGCTTCTTTCACGTTCAGGCCTTTCACGCCCTGTTTAGAGCGGAAGTTGAATTTCACGTACTTGTATTCGCCTTTGTCGTTATACAGTTTGTAAGCGTGAACACCAAAACCGTCCTGTTCACGATAGCTAGTTGGAACACCTTGCTTGCCATACACATAAGTCAGCATGTTGGTTGCCCATGGCTGGCTCGACAGGAAGTCAAACACACGGTTAGCATCTTGGACATTCGTTACTGGGCTTGGCTTCATGGCATGAATGAAGTCCGGGAACTTGATTGCATCACGGATAAAGAATACCGGTGTCTGGTTACCGACCAAGTCCCAGTTACCTTCTTGAGTGTAGAATTTCAATGCAAAACCGTGTGGGTCACGTAGAGTTTCTGGTGAACCTTTACCATGAATTACGGTAGAGAAACGTAGGAAAACTGGAGTTTTAGTCCCCGCTTTGAACAATGAAGCGAGGGTAAGATCAGATAGATCTTTGGTCGCAACGAATTCACCATATGCCCCTGTACCACGCGCATGTACGACACGCTCAGGAATACGCTCACGACCAAAACGTTGTAATTTTTGTACCAGTTGAACGTCCTGAAGGAGTACTGAACCATTTGGACCCGCAGTGATCGAGTTCTGGTTATCACCGACTGGTGCGCCATTGTCTTTAGTTAAAGGAGCAGCTTGTGCAGCTGTGACAGTTGCAATCATTGCAACCAGTAATGAACGCTTAAACATTTCTAAATCTCTCAATTTATTACCTTTCCTGCATGGGCTAAGATACGCCAACACAATAAATAGATAAAACAGATTATTTTTATTAATTCAATCGCTTTAATGGATTTAAAAAAATTAATCAATTGATTTTCAGATATTTAAAGTTCATAAAAACAGCATCTCATACTGCTCCAGATTTTATTTTTGCTACAATCACGTCCATCTATCATTAGCAGTCCATATGTAAAATGCGTGCCTTATTACAAAGAGTTTTAGAAGCTAAAGTCGTGGTCGAGGGTGAAACCACTGGGGAAATTGAAAAAGGAATTCTGGTTTTTCTAGGTTTAGGTAAAGATGACAATCTGGAAAAAGGCAAAAAGCTGATTGATAAGATATTGAAATACCGTTTCTTTGATGATGAACAGGGTAAAATGGGCTGGAACGTTGCCCAGGCCGACGGTGGTTTATTGCTGGTTTCACAATTTACCTTGATGGCACAGACCCACAAGGGTTTACGTCCAGACTTTGGCCCCGCTATGCCGCCTGCCGAGGCTAAAGCACTTTATGAGCAGCTGGTAGAATATGCCCAAAGCCAGTTTGAACATGTGCAAACCGGTATTTTTGCCGCCGACATGAAAGTGCATCTGGTCAATGATGGGCCGGTGACGTTTAATCTGGAAGTTGAATGATTCAGTAAAAAAGCCCTCGAATTGAGGACTTTTTCTTTTAAAAAATCTTTCATCCTTTCACCCCTCTTTGTGTTTCTCCCAAAGGGAGAAAGAAAAGGTTGGATGAAAGATTTTTAACTTATTTACCAGTTTTTTCTTTAATAAACTGACGTACCATTTTCACTTTTTCTTTGACTGGCTTTGGCAGTTTTGGTGGAATCATTTTTGCCACCTGGTTAAACCAAACCAGCAGGCCAAAGTCGCCTTCCATTTTAATGGTGCCACTTTGCATGCCGGTCATAAATGCCGTCGGGTCACCTTTGACCAAGGTCTTCACACCCTGCTCACTGTCAGCAAACTGCAACACAAAATCAGCTTTTTCAGCATCACCAGAAACGGTATCAATATGACCGTTATCCACAATAATCTGACGTGCCATACCTTCATCCGTACCAATCTGGATACGGAATTGACGCCCATGTACCAGTTCAATGAATTTTGGGCTGGTACGTGCCAACTGCTTCATACGTAAAGCTAAACCTGCGACCAGTAAGTCCAGCGGATCTGTACTCATATCAATAAGAGGAAGTTTTAACACAGGAATGGACGACAGTTTCATGGAGGATGCCTATTCTAATTGTACGAAAATTGACAAATATCCTAGCATAGTTCTGGGCTAGGTGGATTATGCAGTTTGTATCATATTTCCAAACTGAAAAATGCACCCGTGGGTGCATTTTTTTCATTACAACTTGTAGAATTAACGGCTTGAAAGCTGCTGCTGGTCGTCTTCATACACTGGCGTATGTTCGATGCAACGGCGTTTTGCCAAAGCACGCTCAGCACGACGATCTTCACGCAACAACAGGCCAGTCACCACCATCATGACCGCAGTTAACGCGCTCAGATAACTATACGTCATTGGTAGCTCAAACCAAGTTTGAGTTCCTACACGAATCACCTCGATCAGGCCCCATACCAGCATCCCGGCCGCCATAAAGCTTAACCAGCGACGATAAGGCGAGAAGAACACAGCAAGCACAGCTACAGCGACTAAACTGAAGCCCACAATCGTTGCTAAATTCGCTGTTACCATATAACCCCCTCCATCCAGATAGATAGTTTCCGCTTGATATTGCAACGCTTCTATCTATTGAATTTCGTTAAATCAATAAAATGGAATCTGTTGATTTGTATCTCTATGCCTGCATTATGCTGAGTTTTTTGCATAAAAAAAGTCCTGTCATCCAGCCTAACGACATACTTTGTCGCGATATTATATTGTCATTACATTTTTTGCTTTTCACATTTTTGTGGATCAACGACTGCGCCAATGTTGGCGTGTCATTACAAAATTATCAGTAGTTTTTTTAAGTGAAAAAATTATTTTTCCGTTTAAGATGATCGATGTTTTTGTAGCCATATTTCAGCTATTCCTTATATCACTCACCTCATAAGCAATAAAAAACGCGACCCAAAGGTCGCGTTTAAAATCAATCAAAGCCTGTACTTATGCACGGTTCAGGTCTTTATCATGTACGCCGAGTAGATAAAGCACACCGTCCAGACCGACGCTAGAAATCGCCTGATTGGCATTTTGGCGTACCAAAGGTTTGGCACGGAAAGCCACACCGAGTCCTGCAATGGATAACATTGGTAAGTCATTGGCGCCATCACCAACTGCAATGGTTTGTTCCAGGGAAATTCCCATTTCTTGGGCGATTTCACCAAGCAAGAGTGCTTTGCGTACGCCATCGACGATATGGCCTTTGACTTCACCGGTAACTATACCATCCTGCACATCGAGCGCGTTGGCATGCACTTCATCAATATCCAGTTTAGTTTGCAGATATTCCGCAAAATACTGAAAACCGCCAGAAAGAATTGCGGTACGGTAACCCAATGCTTTTAAAGTCGAAATCAGGCGTTCAGCCCCTTCGGTAATGGTCAGGCGCTCGGCAATTTTTGGAAGTACTGAAGCATCCATCCCTTTCAATAAAGCGACACGGGCACGGAAGCTTTGCTGGAAGTCTAGCTCGCCTTGCATGGCACGTTCGGTAATTTCTGCGACCTGCTCACCGACGCCGGCTTCAATTGCCAGTTCGTCAATGACTTCCTGCTCGATCAGGGTCGAGTCCATATCAAAGCAAACCAGACGACGGTTACGGCGATAAGCATTATCTTCCTGCACCGCAACATCGACATTCAGTTCATTCGACAGGCTGAGACAGGCCGCACGCATGGCGGCTGCATCCAGCATCTGTCCACTTAAACCAAACTGGACACAAGCACGTTTTGGCCCGCTGCTCTGGCCATCTAAAACAGGGCGACCAGACAGGCGGGTCACAGTTTCAATATTAAAGCCTTGTCCCGAGACAATCTGGGTCACGGCTTGCAGATGAGAGGCATTTAACTCAGGGGCCAATGCCGTTACGATATAACGTGTGCGTCCACCCTCTTTGACCCACTGATCATATTCAGTCGCAGAGATCGGTTTAAAGCGCACAGTTAACCCGATATCATGTGCTAGAATCAGGATCTCCTTCATGGCTAATGCTGTCGCTATCTGGTCTTCAGAGGCGACAACAATACCTAAGGTTAACTGATTATGAATAACCGCTTGCCCTACATCTAAAATCTGTAAGGAATGGGCGGACAAAACCTGCATTAATCGTGTAAATTGATTAGGCTGGTCAGGTCCTAAGAATGATATAAGAATGATTTCTCGCATGAATTGACTCGGGTCTGAGCTACAACTATTGTTAGAATCATAATCGAAATTGAACAGAATTGCCTTGGAAGTTTACGTTGAATGCGCCTAGACAAGGGCTATTTGCTAGCCTATTGATTGTAAGTTTTGCTCTGCATACCTTTTTACTGGTATTGGCAACCACTCACCAACTGAATGAAAACCGTGCCAATCAGGGACAGCTGATCACCAGTCAACTGGTGACAGACAGCCTGTCTGAGCTTGAACCGCCCAACCGCGTTTCTCTGGCGTTGCTGGCAAATCGTTATGCCACCAATCCCAGTGTAGCTTCCATCCGGATTCTGGATGCAAAAGCTCAAGTTTTAGCCACTGGCGGACTGACCAAAACTCGCGAGGGTGAAGTTTTTGTCCGTGATGCGCTGCAAAACGAGAAAAAAGTCGGTGTGATTGAAATCACCCTGATTGAGCCAAGTATTGGTGAAATTTTGCGCACGCAATGGCTGGCGATTCTGTTCTCTTTCATCATTCATGGTCTGCTCTGGGTCGCTTATCGTGCCGTGGCACGTCCAAGTCGGACTGAATATCTGGCGCGCATCAATAATGAATCACGGTTGAAATTCGAAATTCAGAACCTGACTCAGGCATTGGAACAGGAAAAGCATAATGCGGCACTGGCGATTGCCCAAGCCCAACAGGCAGTGAAAAATAAAGCCAAAGAAAAAGAACATAAGCCTGCGGTACTTGAGAGCGATAGCCTGAGCTTAAACATCCAGTTCTACGATCCAAAACAATTACTGGATAGCGTGAATAAAACCGTTTCAGTGCCTTATTTCAATCTCTGCCAGATTTTCCTGAATAAAGCCACCGAACTCTGTGTGCAACGCTATAAATTGAATAGTTCTGATATTTGTACCGTACATAAATTTGATGAAAAAGGTGCCACCATTAGTATCGCGGCAGACAAACCGAATGCCCTGGCCTGCCTGACCATGATCAGTGCCGTGTTCCAGCTGCTTTCGGAAGTGCTGTATAAACGCTATCGTGAAGAAAAACGTTTTGTGCTACAAACCCGCAGCGCGATTGCTTCTAAAGTCGAGGAGATGCAGCTCAGCTCGGTACAGGCCGCTGAGCGCCTGACTCAGCATCTGGTCGCGAAAGAAAGTGCCTTACATGTACCGAACACCTTGCTGAAAGATGTGAGTGATCACTTCCAGCTGGTCAGCATGCCGAATCCAACCAATGTCCTGACCCGTCATGCTTTTGTGGTGAATGGGATGGATGCTGAAAGCGCCGAGCTGGCACAGACTTTTAGAACTGAAATTCTAAAATCCAAACAGTCCAAAGCCTCATAAATATCCTTGAATGTTTTAATTAAAAAAGCCGGATCCAACATCCGGCTTTTTTATGGGTACAAAACAAATACGCCAGTGTGTCTTGGCCTATCTCTTAAATTTTTAACTGTTTTTGTTCCAGCAGATATTGCTGGGCATTATAAGGCTGGGCCGGATCCTGACAGGGAACTTTATGCCACTGACCCTCGGCATCTAACTCCCATGCATTGTGACAATCTTTTAAATAGCTGATCAGGCCATCTTTATAAATCCGTTTTTTCAGCTCTGGATCCAGCACCGGGAAACAGGTTTCCACCCGGGAAAACAGGTTACGACCCATCCAGTCGGCACTGGCACAATACAGTTTCTTGGCACCGCCATGTTCAAAATAATAAACCCGGGTATGTTCCAGGAAACGTCCTACGATTGAACGGACCTGGATATTTTCAGACATACCGGTAACTTGTGGAATCAGACAGCAGATTGAACGCACAATCAGGTCAATTTTTACCCCAGCCTGCGAAGCCTGATACAGGGCAGCAATCAATTGCGGTTCGGTAAGTGCATTCACTTTGATAATGATATGTGCGGCTCTGTCGGCCAGGGCAAATGCCTTTTCCTGATCAATCAGTTTCAGCAGTTCGCTATGCAGGGTAAACGGTGCATGCAGCAAGGCTTTCAGTTTGGCCATTTTCCCCATGCCGGTCAGTTCCTGGAACATGCGGTGCACATCTTCACAGATATCCGGCTGTGTGGTCATCAGGCCATAATCGGTGTACATGCGGGCATTCCCGGCATGATAGTTTCCAGTGCCCAAATGTGCATAACGCAGTAATTCCTGGTTTTCACGCCGGACAATCAGAATCATTTTGGCATGGGTCTTATAACCGACGATGCCATAGACCACCACTGCCCCGGCTTCTTGCAGGATATTGGCCACCATAATATTGGATTCTTCATCGAAACGCGCCCGCAGTTCAATCACGGCTGTGACTTCCTTGCCATTCCGTGCGGCTTCTGCCAGCACCTGAACAATTTCCGAATCCGGACCACTGCGGTACAGCGTCTGCTTGATCGCCAGCACCGCCGGATCCTTGGCCGCTTCGCGCAGTAAAGTAATCACCGGCTGGAATGAATCAAAAGGATGATGCAGCAGCACATCCTGTGCCTTTAAAATTTCAAAAATGCTTTTCTGTTTACGGAAAATTTTCGGAATGACCGGACTAAAATGCGGATACTTTAATTCTGGACGCTCAAAGCTGGTACTCAGACGGGACAAATTGATCGGTCCATCTATCCGGTACAGCTCCTGTTCCGTTAGATCAAATTCATCTAGCAAATAGTCGATGATGTTCTGTGGAGAGTCATTTTCAATTTCCAGACGTACCGCACGACCAAAACGGCGCGAACACAGTTCGTCTTTTAAGGCTACGGCCAGATCGTCAACATCTTCCGACAGTACCAAATCGGCATTGCGGGTGACCCGAAAGGCATAACATCCGGTCGCTTTCATGCCCGGGAACAAATCACTAATATGCTGCTGGATGATTGCAGTCAGAAAAATCTGGGTGGTATTGTTTCCAGTGACGTCTTCCGGAATTTTAATCAGGCAGGGTAAGGAACGTGGTGCCGGCACAATCGCCATCTCGATTTCACGGCCAAAGGCATCTTTACCTTCCAAGCTGATAATAAAGTTCAGACTTTTATTCACCAAACGTGGAAAAGGATGTGAAGGATCCAGACTGATCGGGGTCAGTACCGGTTGTACTTCTTTGGCAAAAAAGGCCGCGATCCAGGCCTTGTGTTTTTCCAGAAGATCCTGGTATTTAAGAAACTGAATCCCCTGCGCCTGGAGTTCAGGCAAAATTGCATGATTCAGAACCTCATACTGTTTGTTCACTGTGGCATGAATGGACTGGGACAGTTCTTGTAGAATCAGCTCGGTGGGTACAGCATCAGGCGTCCGGGTAGTCGCATTCAGGTCTTGCTGTTTCATCAGCCCGGCAATCCTGATTTCAAAAAACTCATCCAGATTACGGGAAAAAATAATCAGGAAGTTTAAGCGCTCTAAAATCGGTAAATTCGGATCAAGTGCTTGTGCCAAGACACGACGCTGAAATTCAAATAAGGAAAGTTCCCGATTAAAATAGGTCGCTGACGAATGCTGAAATTGTTCCATGCCCTCTCAATGCTGCTGATTACAGTCTGTTGTTTCACATCATTGAGGGGCGATCTTAGGCAGACTTCATGACACTTATGTTACAAAGTTCGATAAATCCATATAAATTAATATTTTAATTTTTAAAATTATAAAAAATCATCCTCTGGCTTGTTGCGCGCTGTCATCAAACTGCAATTAGGTGTCTGTTTTTTCAGTTTGTCTGGCAGCCCAATAAGTGGCTAAAGCTGGCCCTGAAATATTATGCCACAGGCTAAAAATGGCGCTTGGCAAAGCTGTCATTGGAGATGCAACAAAATGGGTTGCCGCCAAAGCCACACCCAGACCAGAATTCTGCATACCGACTTCAATGGATACTGCACGACAGTCTATTTCTGCCAAGTGAAATATACGACTGGCCCAATAACCCAGTAAATAGCCCATACCATTGTGTAAGGCCACGATTCCTAAAATCATTAACCCAGACTCCAGAATCTGGGCTTTACTGCCGGCAATAATCGCCGCGACAATTGCCACAATCGCAATCACAGAAATCAACGGCATGACCTGAATATAGGCCGTGACTTTTTGCTTGAGTAGCGCCCGTACGATTAAGCCCAGAATAATTGGGAATAACACCACCTGTAAGATCGACACCAGCATCGACCAGGCATTGATCTCAATCCACTGACTGGCCAACACATAGAAAATGGCCGGAGTTAAAATGGGCGCCAGTAAAGTCGAAACCGAGGTACAGGCGACCGACAAGGCAGTATTGCCCTTGGCCATATAGGTAATCACATTGGATGCAGTTCCGCCCGGACAGCAACCCACCAAGATTACCCCGATGGCAATCTCTGGTGGCAGCTGGAACAGCTTGCACAGCAAAAAGGCCAAACCCGGCATCACCATAAACTGGGCCACCACACCAATCGCTACTGCCTTCGGACTTTGCAGGACACTTTTAAAATCGCCTACCGTCATGGTCATCCCCATGCCAAACATGATGATGCCTAACATCCAGGGAATATAAGCTCTTAACCAGACAAAAGCTTCAGGGATCATCAAGGCAATGCCGGAAAAAAGTACGACCCATAAAGCAAAGGTTTTTTGGACAAATTGGCTAAACTGGAGCAAGGCTGACATGGGTTTCATCCAGGTGACATTAAGGGAGAAAAAGCAAGATAAAACAGGCACCCGTTGATGCCTGAATTTTTATATTCAAATATAAATAAGATCAAAGGTATATTAAGTTCTATCCCTATCCAGCTTTAAGCGGCTTGAACAATATCTTTGACATAGATACGTTTTACGCCATGCGACAGCATATCCTGCCAGGCATGTTGCAAGGAACCATTCAGGTCAATGCCCTTGGTGGCATCGGCAATCACATAGGTTTTAAAGCCCAGTTTGCAGGCATCGATTGCAGTCCAGGCCACACAAAAGTCCGTGGCAATCCCGACCACAAATACGGTATCAATCCCACGCTCACGCAGATAGCCAGCAAGACCTGTCGTGGTTTTCTGGTCGGCTTCCATAAAGGCCGAGTAACTGTCGATCTGGGAATGAAAACCCTTGCGAATGATGAGCTGTGCTTGTGGTAAATTTAAATCCGGATGCAGTTCGGCATCGCGTGTCCCTTGCACACAATGCTTTGGCCATAAAACCTGAGTGCCATAATCCAGCTGAATACTGTCATAGGCTGCTTTGCTGGGATGGTTGTCTGCAAAAGAAATATGGTTGTCCGGATGCCAGTCTTGGGTCAGGATAATATGCTTGAAATGCTGCCCCAATAAATTGATATTTGGAATAATCTGGTCAGCATTGGCTACAGCCAGATTGCCTCCGGGAGTAAATCCTCTTTGTACGTCTACGACCAGTAAAGCGACATTATTCTGCATCTGTTTTCATCCATTGAAATCTCAATTTATGCCCAAGCATAGCGCAAAATGTCCCAGGATTTTTAGCCCTGCTGCTAAAAATGGTATGACTGCGTATTCTCAGCATGCGCATATGAGCAGATCAATAGATTCATCTTTTTTGAAAAATATGGGATAAATTCTGGGCTGGTATAGGCCGGGATCACTGCAAAAAAAATAAGTTTTAAGATAAAGTGATGAATCTTTCTAATAATAAAATAGTGTATTAAATTCTGAAAATAAAAAAGCCTGCAAAAGCAGGCTTTTTTAAATCTTTGAGCATTACACTTTGGTGCGATTCACCAGAAACAGCATACATAATGCAGAGATGATGATACATGGGATCGCAGCGCTAATGACTCCCGCAGCACCAAAACCTGCTGTCAATAACTGACCGGCAATGACTGGACCCAGCATGGCACCGATACGGCCAACTGCAGATGCAACACCAACACCAGTACCACGCACTTCAGTCGGATACACGATACTACCGAAGGCATACAGTACGCCCTGACAGCCAATCACGAAGGCACCGGCCAATGCGGCTGCCATATACATCTGGTTCAGCGAGCTTGCCCCATTCAGCGCCAGTAGACCTGCCAAAATACCACCGTACATCAACAGGATCACATAGGCTTTCTTCCAGCGGTCGGTCAGCATACCCAGAATAATCGTACCAATCGTCGCTGTCACCATGAAGTAGAACTGTGCGGTTGAACCATCCTTACGTGTGAAACCAAGTTCCATAAACAATGATGGCAACCAGCTCAACATGATGTAAACCACCATCAAGGTAAAGAAGTAGCTCACCCAGATACATAGCGTACGTAACAGGTTGTCCGAATTAAACAGGTCCTTGAATGAACCCTGCGGTGCAACAGCAAGCTCTGCAGCCGTTTTATTATGTGCTTTCAGGTATTCCTTCGATTCAGGCAAAAATAGCATCATCAGCGGAATGGCAAAAATCGGTAACAGGCC
This sequence comes from Acinetobacter sp. CIP 51.11, assembly GCF_000369665.1. GTDB lineage: Bacteria > Pseudomonadota > Gammaproteobacteria > Pseudomonadales > Moraxellaceae > Acinetobacter > Acinetobacter lwoffii_S. The sequence continues at coordinate 257,284 of NZ_KB850128.1, read as the reverse complement.
ACCGAGATAGAAAAAATTTTTCCAGTTGGCGCCAAATTCAGTCGCCGCAATTAAAGATAAAATTGCTGCACCAACTGGCATGCCACAGTACATCAAGCCCACTGCACGACCACGATTTTGTGGAGACACAGCTTCAGAGGCGAGTGTGATCAGAATCGGCATTGCGCCGCCCAGACCTGCTCCAGCCAGGAAACGCACTGCCAGCAAGCTGTTAAAGCTATTGACCCAAACCGTACATAAGGTAAATACAGCAAATATTGCTGTTGACCAGATCAAGACTTTCTTACGGCCAATGCGGTCCGCAAATCGACCACCAACCAGTGCACCCGGTAATAAACCCAGAATCCCTGCACTAAAAAACACACCCAACTGGGAACTATCGAGACCAAAATGCTCACGAATACCTGCAGCAGCAATTCCGGCTGCCTGAATATCTAAGCCTTCAATCACCGCAATCAGAAAACAGATCGCGACCGTGACGATAGCATGCTTATTGTCTGATTTTTCCATTGGATTATCCTTGTTCAATCAGCGTTACAAAAGACAGCCATCATCTATGAGCCTGATTGCAGAAATAACTATCAATAAGTTGAACGTTTTGCTTGGATATTCCATAAGGAGCTGAAGTAGATGAATTGAAGATGCTGACTGATAAAGTCGCAAAAACACTTAATCAGAACATCATAAAGTTCAAGACTTAGAGTTTAAAGCTTATACATCAAGTTAAAAAATTAACCGATAAGAAAAAAACCTTTCAATTTATTGATATTTAAAAGAGATTAGTCTTAGTCGTTTTTGGCTTTATTTGTTTTGGTACGAGAATACGATCAAGATGTACGAGATCTCAATTTATCCAATATAACTATTAATTAAAAATCAAAAGGCATAAAAAGCGCAGTTTTCAGCTGATTTTTTTGCACAAGCCTTATCATTATTGGGTTCATTTGGGGCAATATCCTCCTTTGTCTAGACTGAAGACATAACTTTGGTCTCAGGATTTTGCTTTATAAATCATCTTATTTATTACTTGATTGTTTCCAAAAGGCTTTGTATAAAGAATTCAGTAGCTTTTACTAAAGCATATTGTTCTTATGCGTTTGATCAGTCATAATTTGCATAAGCAATATTCAATTCAATGCAAATCTATTGAATTTGCTATAAATCAAAATACAAATCCATCCCAATTTATGTTTTCTCATTCCTTTCGGATGGACAAATAGGATAGTTTTTTAAAATGACTCAGCAAGCACAGACCATTCAAGGTTCCATAGTCGCAATCGTCACCCCTATGTTTGAAGATGGCAGCGTAGATTGGAAGGGTCTCGAGAAGCTGGTTGAATGGCATATTGCAGAGGGCACCAACAGTATTGTTGCCGTTGGAACGACAGGCGAAGCCTCTACTCTCAGCATGAGTGAACACACCCAGGTGATCAAAGAAATCATTCGTGTGGCCAACAAACGTATTCCTATTATTGCCGGCACAGGTGCGAACTCGACCCGTGAAGCGATCGAACTGACCCGCGAAGCCAAAGAGCTGGGGGCAGATGCCGCTTTACTGGTAACGCCATATTACAATAAACCGACTCAGGAAGGCTTATACCAACATTATAAAGCGATTGCTGAAGCTGTTGATCTTCCTCAAATTCTTTATAATGTTCCGGGCCGTACCGGTGTGGATATGGCCAATGAAACCGTGATTCGTCTGGCGGATATTCCACAAATTATCGGTATTAAAGATGCGACTGGCGATGTACCGCGCGGTGCTGAATTGCTACAAGGCCTTGTAGGCAAAGATATGACTGTTTATTCGGGTGATGATGCGACTGCATATCAACTGATCGGACATGGCGCCAAAGGTAATATCTCAGTCACGGCAAACGTGGCTCCGAAAGCCATGAGCGAAGTGTGTGCCGCTGCCATTGCTGGTGATGCAGCCACAGCTGAACAGCTAAATGCTCAGGTTGCAAATTTACACAATATTTTATTTTGCGAATCGAACCCAATTCCTGTGAAATGGGCACTCCATGACATGGGCTTAATTGGTACAGGTATTCGCCTTCCATTAACACCACTTGCAGAACAATATCGCGCTCCACTTCATGAAGCACTGGTCGAAGCGGGCGTTATTAAATAAAAGAGCACAAGATTATGCAATTACGTTTAGGACTTAGCCTTACACTTTCAGTATTCAGTTTGGCAGGTTGTAGTTCAATGGCCTTTAATAACGGCACTTTAGACTATAAAGAGACTACTACCCTGGAAGCTTTACAATATCCTGAAGGCGCCATGGTTCGTCCTGCAACGCCATTGTATCCTGCTCCAACAGTTGATCCGCTTGCAATTGAACATGCACCGAAGCTTGAAAACCAGCGTGGCAACCGTTTTGCCTTGCCACGCCCACAAGCCCAGACTGAAAACTCAAATACAGCTGATCTAACCGAAACCAATACGGTGGGTCAACCACAGTTGGTCACTGACGGAAATCTTAATCCGCTGCTTAAAATTGAGGGAAATTCTGCTACAATTTGGCAATATACACTTGCCACCCTCAGCAGTCTGAATCATAGCATCGTTGCGCAGAGCAAAAATCGTTATGAAGTCACGATTAAAGTCGACCAGCAGACCTATGTATTAAGATTATCTTCTGTCGGTTCAAGTAATAACCTCGCTGTGTTCAATGCCGATAACAGTTTTGCCGACCGTGAAAAAGCCGCAGAACTGCTCAACCAGATTTACCAAAATTGGCCAGCCTAGACATTTCTAGGCATTTTTTTTGTAAAAGGTTCCCTCATGTTAAAACAAACCTTGCTCTATACTGGTAAAGCGAAATCTGTCTACACCACAGACAGTTCAGACCATCTGATTTTAGTCTTTCGCGATGATGCCTCAGCATTCAATGGCGAAAAAATTGAGCAACTAGATCGTAAAGGCAAGGTGAACAACCGTTTTAACGCCTTCATCATGGAAAAACTGGCAGAAGCGGGAATTGAGACCCACTTTGAAAAGCTACTGACTCCAAATGAAGTGCTGGTGAAAAAACTGGATATGATCCCGGTTGAATGTGTGATCCGTAACTATGCAGCAGGTTCTTTATGCCGCCGCCTGGGTGTGGAAGAAGGCAAGGAACTGACTCCTCCAACATTTGAATTGTTCTTTAAAGATGATGCGCTTGGCGATCCAATGGTCAATGAGTCACAAGCCATTGCTTTAGGTTGGGCGACTGCTGAACAATTGGCGAAAATGAAAGAATTGACTTACCAAGTGAATGACGTGCTTAAAGCATTGTTTGACGCAGGTAACATGATTCTGGTCGATTTTAAACTTGAATTCGGCGTGTTCCACGACCGTATCGTACTGGGTGATGAATTCTCTCCAGACGGTTGCCGTCTATGGGACAAAGACACCAAGAAAAAACTGGATAAAGACCGTTTCCGTCAAGGTTTAGGCGGCGTGGTTGAAGCCTATGAAGAAGTGGCTGGCCGTTTAGGTATCGACCTGGACAACATCTAATCTGTAAATGCGCAGATTCGAAAAAACCGAGCTTTTTAGCTCGGTTTTTTATTTTCGGCTTTTAATCGGAAAAATAAATTTTTATTATTAAAATGATCGTTTTTACATCAAAAACCACATGCATTAATATTATCTCATACCAGGCAAATCAGTGAGTCGATGCACTTCACTCCATATTTGCCGACCAGATTTCTCCTCTACCCTCTAGGATGTTATCTCCCTCAAAAAAACATCCTACTTTCAGCCCAATTCGCCTTGAATTGGGCTTTTTTTTCTTTGTTCAATCGGTTGAGATACCCAGCTTTATTGCTGCTGTTGTTGCTGTTGCCAACGGCGTTGCTGTAAACGCTCCCCTTCAACTTCACGTTTATTACGTGCTGATTCATACAGTTTGGTATCTTTCAGTTCTGGCGGCATATATTCTTGTAGCACAAAATGCTCAGGATAGTTATGCGGATACAGATAATCCACGCCATAGCCCTGCTCTTTCATCAGCTTGGTTGGTGCATTTCTTAAATGCAAAGGCACTGGCAAATTTGAAGTTTTATCTGCGAGTTCCATCGCCTTGTTAATCGCCAGATAAGTACTGTTACTTTTAGCACTGGTCGCCAGATAAACCGCACATTGTCCTAGGATAATCCGACATTCCGGCATTCCTACCGCCTGTACCGAACGGAAACATTCACCAGCCAACAGCAAGGCATTTGGATTAGAGTTGCCGATATCTTCGGATGCGGCAATCAGCATACGGCGTGCAATAAATACCGGGTCTTCGCCGCCTTTGAGCATGCGTGCCATCCAGTACAGGGCTGCATCCGGATCACTGCCGCGAATCGACTTGATAAAGGCCGAGACCAGATCATAGTGCTGCTCACCGGACTTGTCATAACGGGCGATATTCTGCTGTGCGACTTTTACCACGACCGCATTGGTGATGATATTTTCCATATCCGCTTCAAAGGTACTAGCAATCAGATCCAGCAAATTCAGTGCCTTGCGGGCATCTCCTGCTGCGAACTGGATCAGGGCATCAAATTCTTCAATCAGGATATGTCTTTCCTGCAAGAAAGAGTCATTTTGCAAGGCTTGTGTCAACAAAGTCTGAATCGATTCAGCGCTCAATGCATTCAGGCTATACACCTGACAACGTGACAATAAGGCACTATTCACTTCAAAAGACGGGTTTTCCGTGGTAGCACCAATTAAGGTAATTTTCCCTTTCTCGACCGCATTTAATAAAGCATCCTGCTGGGATTTATTAAAGCGATGAATTTCGTCAATAAACACCACTGGCGTCAGCAAATCGCCACCTTCTGCAATGATTTCACGCAGCTCTTTCACGCCGGTATTCAGTGCAGACAGGCTGATAAAAGGCCGGTCTACCGCTTGAGCCAGCAGTAAGGCAATGGTGGTTTTTCCGACTCCGGGAGGTCCCCAGAAAATGATCGAAGGTAGATGCCCCTGATCAATCATCTGGCGTAAGGGCGCCTGCTCACCCAGCAAATGTTCCTGCCCGATAATCTGTGTAAGGTCGCGTGGCCGTAAGCGTTCTGGAAGCGGGATATGACTATCTGACATGTTATTATTGGCTCAAACTAAATTCTGATCTCATTCTAACACCAGCAGTTTTGATTCCAAGAATGCAAACATCAAGCATAAAAAATTAATTTATGGAGATATCCTCTATTTTTTTAATTCTGAATGAATTAATCTCTATAAAAGCGAATAATTTGAACATGATTAATTGTGAATTAATTACAGTGTAATTTTCATATTGTTTATTCTAATTAAAAGAAACTTATCTCGCCCCTTGGGCACTTTGGGGTTGTAGTGGTGAATGCATGAAGCATGATAAATTTGAACATGGAGCTGTGAGTCGGTCTAAGCCACTGACGTCATCATCACTGATTGCACCCCACGTTCACTTGTCTGAATCGGTTTTATTAAAAAATCTGATCGATGCCTTACCGCAACCCTTGTGGGTCAGCAACAAAAAACATCTGCAATATTTTAACGATGCCTTGACTGATTATCTTGGCGTGAACCTGAATGAACAGGGTCATCCACAATGGCAGAGTTTTATCCATGCCGAGGACTTGCAGCTATTTTTAGCGCAGTGGCATGCTGCGCTGGATCATCATCAGAATTTTGAAACCCAGTGCCGGATTAAACGCAGTGATACCCATTATCGCATGTGTACCCTAGCGGTAAAATTTCATCATGAACCTGAACATTTGCTGCAATGGGCCGTTTCCCTGACCGATGTGCATGATTATTTTGAAATCCAGCAGCAACTTTCTCAGATTGTTTCAACCCAGGAAAACATGCTGGATGCCAGCGCAGACTGCATTAACATTATCAGCCCTGAAGGCGAGATTCGACATAGCAACCAGTCTGGCTGTCTGGCACAAGCAAGTGAGACCGCAGGACAAAATCAAGACCGTTCATTGTGCTGGTTAAATCGCTTAACCCCTGAAGCCCGAAAATCCGGGCAGCGTGCTTTAAAACAGGCGGCCCAAGGCTTAAACAGCCGTTTTTCCAGCAAAGTCCAGATCGAAGATCAACCGATCCAATATTGGGATCATCTGCTGACGCCAATTCTGGATCAGCAGAATATTACCCAAAATATCCTCTGTGTATCACGCAATATCAGTCAGCAAAAAATTGCAGAAACCCGTTTAAAAGAAGTGATTAAACGCGATGAATTGACTGGCCTGTATAATCGCAGTACCTTCTATAAAACCTTTAAACAGGTACTGTTAAAAGCCAAACAGCAACAGACCATGGCAGGTTTACTGCTGATTGATCTGGACTATTTCCGGCATATTAATGACACCTTGGGCCATATTGCTGGCGATCATCTGTTACATGTCTTAGGCAAACGCTTCCAGACCTGTTTTGGTCCGAATACCATCATCGCCCGTTTGGGTGGTGATGAATTTGCCGTACTGGTGAAAAATCTGGAAAGTGAAGAGCAACTGCTGGCAACGGCGCAAATGGCCTATGCCCAGCTGGATCAGCCCATCAATTATGTCGGCAATAGCATCAGCAGTGCCATGAGTATAGGCTGTGCCATCTATCCACGTGATGCCTTAAATACCTCGAATCTGCTGAAGTGTGCCGATATCGCCTTAAATGACCTGAAAAATAGTGGTCGTGGTGGCATCCGCATGTTTAATCAGGAAATGTGCGGGTCATTGGAAAATATGACCAAGCAGCTGACTCTGGCACGCAAGATTATTCTCGCCGATCAGATCATTCCCTATTACCAGCCTAAGGTCCGTCTTTCTGATGGTGCAGTGATCGGTTTTGAAGCGCTATTACGCTGGCAAGATCAGAATCAGAACATTCAGTTACCTTCCGAAATTTTTGGTGCCTTTCAGGACTATGAGCTGGCCTCACGCATCAGTGAGACCATGCAGCTAAAAGTCTTTGCAGATATGAGCCGCTGGCAGGCACAAGGTCTGGATCTGTTACCGATTTCCATCAATGCTGCACCGGTCGAATTCCTGCGCGATGATTATGCCGAAAAACTGTTGGCACGCCTGTCCAACTTTGATGTTCCGGCCCATAAAGTTGAACTGGAAATTACCGAGCAGAGCCTGTCCGAACATGGCGCCAATTATGTAGTTCGCGCCCTGAACCTGCTGAAACAGGCCGGAATCCAGATTTCACTAGATGACTTTGGCACTGGACATTCTTCGCTGACCCGCTTGCAGGACTATCCGGTCGATTGCATCAAGATTGACCGCAACTTTGTAGAACGCATGAACAGTGACCCGTCCGCCTTGGCCATTGTCAAAGCCATTACCCAGATTGGCTCTAGTATTGCACTGGATATTCTAGTGGAAGGGATCGAGAATACAGAACAGCTGGACACCCTGATCCATTGTGACTGTCAGATTGGACAGGGATTTTATTTCTATCGTCCGATGGCCGGTGCTTCGGCCCAGGCCCTACTCCATCCGGCAGATCAATAAACGAATCACGTAGGCAGATTTAACGCACCCAGCGTACGATATAGTCTTCGATGTCATCTTCATGAATATCGCTTTCAGTCAGGCAGCGCCCTGCTGCCGACTTGCGTGCCTGAATCACACTTTCCCGTGAACCGCTAATCAGATAATGCCAAGATGGCAGGCTTTTACCCTGCTCTACCCGACGATAGGCACAACTCGAAGGCAACCAGTGAATCGTTTCCAGCTTCTCTGGCGTGAGCTGAATACAGTCCGGCACATATTGCAGGCGATCCTGATAATTGGAACAACGCGCAGTGCTACAATCCAGCAGTTTGCAAGCCACTTTGGTATATGCGACTTCCTGAGTATCTTCATCTTCCAGTTTAATCAGACAACATAATCCACAACCATCACACAAGGCCTCCCACTCGACTTGCGTCAGTTCAGCAAGTGAATAGTTTTTCCAGAATTCGGGACGTAAAGTATCGCTCATGATCGGGCCGGAATATTCAAAAATCAGCTGATTATAACAGCCAGAACCCTGCAGACCTACTGTCTCAAATTTTTATTGTTATCACGTAAACTATTGTTAAATCAGAGACAGTTCATCAACACAACACTAACAGTCGCTGGAATCGTTTATTTCTATACTAAATTTGAAAATAAAAACACATGGAGAATATATATGTTTCGCTGGGCTATTATTTTTGCTGTTATTGCATTAATTGCGAGTCTACTTGGTTTCGGTGGCGTCGCAGGCTTGTCTAAGGATTTTGCGATTATCTTGTTGGTAATTGCGGTGATTCTTGCGATCGTTGGTTTTCTTTCGCGCGGCAAGGTCTAGATTTACGCTAGACCTTTTCAAAGCAAGTGTTAGCTTTCAAAAAAAACAAGAGCCTTCTGGCTCTTGTTTTTTTTATGGGTATTTTAATGCTCTGTTTTGATCAAAAATACTTCTTTTAAGATGAACTTAAGGCTTTAAATGACGTGGTCTAAAACCTGCCACCAGCAAGGCTGCAACATACGCTACCACACCGACAACACATAAGATCAATACTTCTACCACACGCATCCATTGTGATACATCTGCGTTATACCAACTCAGGGCATAGGCCAGAGCTGCAATCATCACCACATTGGCAAACATGAATTGCAGGAAGATTTTTTTCCAGTGCGCCCCAAAACGGAAAATATCACGCTTATGCAGATAATAATAAAGCAGACCAGCATTGACCATCGCTGAACCTGTCGAGGCCAGCGCAAGGGCCATATGCTCCGCTTCCCAGTCAATCAGCTTGAAGAAACCGATAAAGATCACGTTCAGAATCGCATTGGCCGCCACAGCCATCAGACCGACACGCACCGGGGTTCTGGTATCTTGCTTTGCATAAAAACCGGGAGCAAAGACTTTAATCAACATAAAGGCAATCACACCACCGCTCATACATTGCAGTGCCAAAGCCGTCATCTGGGTATCTTCAAAGGTGAACTGGCCACGTTCAAACAGGGCCTGAATGATCGGGGTCGACAGCATAAACAGTGCAATACTGGCGGGTAGGCCTGCCATCACAATCACTTTGGCTGCCCAGTCCATCATGCCACGGAATTTTTCCGGATTTTGCTCAGTATGCCGTGCCGATAACGACGGCAAAATCACGGTACCAATTGCAACACCGATCAGACCCAGCGGCAATTCGGTCATACGCTCGGCACTATACAGCCAGGACACCGAACCATCCTGCATGAATGAAGCCCAAATGGTATTTAACAATAGATTAATTTGCGTGACAGATACACCAAATAATGCCGGTAGCATCAACTTCATGATGCGATCAACGCCTTCGTGCTTGAAGTCAATTTTCGGTGGAATCAGTAGGTTTTTACGCCATAATTCAGGAATCTGGATCGCCAGCTGTAAAATACCGGCAATGATCACTGCCCAGCCCAGCGCCATAATCGGCTCAGCCATATAAGGCGTAAGCCAGAGTGCTCCTGCAATCATCGCCACATTCAGCAAGACCGGTGCAAATGCCGGGGTACTGAAAGAGCCATAACTGTTCAGAATACTGCTGGCAAAAGCCGTCAGTGACATGAACAGCAAATAAGGAATGGTCAGGCGGAACATGTCGGTCGCCAGAGCGAATTTTTCAGGGTCGCTATGGAAACCGGGCGCATAGATATACATAATCAATGGCGCAGCAATGATCGCAACCATGGTTAAAGTCGTCATCACCGTCGCCAGACAGCCAAACACCCGGCTGATCAGGATCTGGACTTCGGTATGCGTGCGACTGGTTTTATATTCGGTCAGTACCGGAATAAACGCTTGTGAAAATGCGCCTTCGGCAAATAAACGCCTGAAAAAGTTTGGAATACGAAATGCGACTACGAAGGTATCGAAGTCTTTACCAGCACCAAAGACATTCAGTAAAACAATATCTCGAACCAATCCCAGTACGCGTGACAACATGGTCATCGCACTGACAATGACGGTCGAACGCCAAAGCGCCATCCTATTCACCTAATGTATAAATTTGTGGCTATTGTAATGAAACTTTTGTCAGAAGTTCATTGCTTAATTTCATCGCTCAAGCGAGCTTGAGGTATTTTTATAATGCTGTAACTGTGTACGAAAATCAGCCCAGTTAAAATACGGCCCTGGATCAGTCTTACGGCCCGGTGCAATATCCGAATGTCCGGCAATATGCTGCTGAATCTTAGAATAATGCTGTTGAAGACAGGCCGTGACTTTCACCAAGGCCTGATATTGTTCAGCTGCAAAAGGCAAGTCATCACTGCCTTCCAGCTCGATCCCGATCGAATAATCGTTACATTCTTTTTTGCCCAAATAGGTCGAGCGGCCGGCATGCCAGGCACGATCATTAAAATTGACAAATTGCAGCACTTCGCCAGACCGTAAAATCAGCAAATGGGTCGACACCTGCATTCCTTCAATGGTTTGAAAATAAGGATGTACGGACCAGTCCAGCTGATTCTGAAAAAACTGTTCAATATAACCACCGCCAAACTGTGAAGGTGGCAGGCTGATATTGTGAATCACCAGCAATTGAATCTCGGTCTGTTCTGGCCGCTGATTAAAATTGGGAGACGGGATTTGACGTGCACCGATTAGTTGCCCGTCCTTGACCTGAAACTCAGCTGACTGTTGCATAAAACCGTTCTCCCCAAAAATAAAATCTGCAAGATCAGCATTGCAGCCGGCTTCATGCTAAAACTTTCAAGGACAAATCTCAATTCATCCCGGCAAACTGGATGAAAAATCGCTCATCTTTTATGTAACGGTGCTAAGATAAGGCGCAATTTTCACGGCTTAAAAAAGATACGGAAATACTCATGCGCATATCTCAAGCTTTGCTAGACCAGTCCATTCAGATCAATATTCAACAGGCACTTTCTGAAGATATCGGTGACGGTGATATTACCGCCCTGCTGACTCCTGAAGATGAACAGGCCACTGCCACTATCATTAGCCGTGAAGACATGGTTTTGGCCGGCCAGCCTTGGGTAAATGCCTTGATTCAGGCCTATGATCCCAGTATTGAAGTGACCTGGCTGAAAAATGATGGTGATCACGTTCAAGCCAATCAAGCCTTTTTAAAACTGGCCGGATCTGCACGTAGCCTACTCACCGTGGAGCGCCCTGCGCTAAACTTTGTCCAGACGCTGTCTGCGGTTGCGACTAAAACCGCCCACTATGTCAAAGAGCTGCAAGGTTTAAACACCAAATTATTAGATACTCGTAAAACGCTTCCGGGTCTGCGTATCGCACAAAAATATGCCGTGGCCATTGGCGGTGGCCAGAATCACCGTTTGGGCCTGTTTGATGCCTTCTTGATTAAAGAAAATCATATTATGGCAGCGGGTGGCATTGCGCAGGCGATTGCCAAGGCCCATCAAATTGCACCGGGTAAGCCTGTCGAAGTTGAAGTCGAAACCTGGGATGAGCTGAATCAGGCACTCGAAGCCCATGCTGATATTGTGATGCTGGATAATTTCAGTCAGCAGCAGATGATCGACGCGGTGCAACATGTGGCCGGTCGCTGCAAACTGGAAGCCTCAGGTAATATCACCATTGATAATTTACGTGAAGTCGCGAGTACCGGAGTAGATTATATTTCCATGGGCGTGCTGACCAAAGATCTCAAAGCCATTGATCTGTCGATGCGTTTCAATGCTTAAGCCTAGATGGGATAGATGACCGTAGAGGGTGCGAAGCACCCTTTTTTTATTTTTAGAAATTTTTTTTGCGTATATTTTGCTCAATTTTCTATTTTAGACCTTAATCATCATCGTCATCCCGATTACCTCGGCGATCGCGGTCATCATCGTCACCATCACGGTCGTTATATCTTCCGTTATCCTCATCACGATCCTGATTTAACACTGAACGCTCGTCATCTTCACGATTATTGCCCCAGTCACAGGCAGTTAATCCAAACACGCCCAGCAATGAAATTGCACAAAGCCACTGTTTCATGTCGCATTCCTCATTGTGTTCTCATCTGATCCAATATCGATGCAAAACCGGTTCAGATATAGCCGATTCATGTCGACTTTTTGTCAGGAAGTTTTGTAATGTAGTTTTTGAATACAGGTGCAGAGTGAAATTTCAGGCATAAAAAAACGCATCCAGAGATGCGTTTATTAACATGGGATGGATTACCAGCCTAGAGCTTCTTGCTGTTTTTTCACCAGTTCCTGAATGCCTTTCTCGGCCATTTCCAGCATGGCATTCGATTGTGCACGGGTAAATGGTTTGTCTTCAGCAGTACCTTGAATTTCAATAAATTCACCAGCCTGAGTCATCACCACGTTCAAATCGGTTTGACAGTTTGAATCTTCTTCATAGCAAAGATCCAGTAATACTTCATCTTTAAAAATACCCACAGAAACTGCAGCCACCAAACCTTTTAATGGATCATGTTTGATTTTCTTTCTTTCCAGCAAGACGTTCATGGCATCGACCAAAGCCACCGCAGCACCCGTAATCGCTGCAGTACGGGTACCGCCATCAGCCTGAATCACGTCACAGTCGATAGTAATGGTATTTTCACCCAGCTTTTTCAGATCGACCATTGAGCGCAAGCTACGACCAATCAGACGCTGAATTTCCTGAGTACGGCCACTCTGTTTGCCACGTGCCGCTTCACGGTCACTACGGGTATGAGTTGAACGTGGCAACATGCCATATTCAGCCGTTACCCAGCCCTGGCCCTGACCTTTGAGGAAACGCGGTACAGAACTATCCACACTGGCAGTGCACAGTACTTTGGTATGACCAAATTCAACCAATACAGAGCCTTCCGCATAACGTGTATAGTTACGGGTAATTTTCACTTCACGTAATTGATCTAATGCTCGTTGGTCGATACGCATAATAAGTCCTGTATGGGTTCAAAATAATTGCGGCTCAGTATAGCAGAAGCCTTTGCCAAGATTAGGCAGCCGGGCGATTCATTTACAAAATCAATGCATCAGCTCGCTACGAGTTGTCGAAATTCTGCCGATCTGTGGCACTACGATTTAATTTAATTTTTGCTAGACTAAAACTCTCTATAAGGGAAGCCGGTGATAGGAAACCCATTTATGTCCTTACGTGAAGATCGCAAGCAGCAAAGTCATCAGGCGTTACTCGATGCGACACTGGCATTCAGCAGTCAGGGCCGCGCTTTCAGCACGATCAGCCTACGTGAAGTTGCGAATGCAGTCGGACTGGTGCCGACGGCATTCTATCGGCATTTTCAGGATATGAACCAGTTGGGTCTGGAATTGCTGGATCAGGTTGCGATTCATATCAAGGGCGTACTCAATCAGCTGGGACAGGCTTATTTGTATCAGCCGAATACCCGAACCCACACCGGGCTTGAGCTCTTCTTTCAGGCCGTCGAATATCATCCTGAACCCTGGATTTTTTTTGTGGCAGAACGTTGGGGCGGTTCGGACGTGTTACGTGTCGGCATTGAACGGGAAATTCATTTTCTGGCTGAAGATGTCATGCATGAACTGGCCAAGATGCAATCTACCCGACATATTCAGGCATCACAGGACTTGCAGGCTCTGGCACAGATGCTGATTGAACTGTCCCTGAACTGGGCCATGGGCTGGATTCATCTGCAGCATCAGGTTGATCCAGAGCTGCGCCGCGCTCAATCCAATGCCTTTAAAACCCAAAGCGTGCTACAGATGCAGCTCTTGCTACGTGGCATTTTGCACTGGTACCGGCGACCTGCCAAAACAGTTGAAACCGCAAGCCCTGTGCTCAATGAAGCGGTCATTCCCCCTGCCTAAATAAAAAAACCTGCATCATGATGCAGGTTTTTTTTACTGATCGTCAGTTCAGACTTATTTGGCTTTACGCTCTTTCTCGATCAGGTAATTCACCACCTGAATGACTTTGGCATCATTACCCTGCACAATATATTTACCATTCACGGTCACTGCCGGAACACCACTTAACTGATACTGAGCAGCCAGATTTTTGGCTTGGGCAATTTTCGAAGTGATCGGGAAAGATTTATAAGTGCTGTTAAATTTCGCTTCAGGAATACCATAGCGGGTATAGAACTTGGCCAGTTGTGCCTGTTCTAAAATTGGACGTTGCTTGTCATGAATATCATGGAATAATTGTAAATGTGCTTTTTGACGCACACCCAATGCTTCAGACACATAATAAGCACGTGCTGCCTGTTCCCAGAGTGGATTCATTGCAGCCGGCGTACGTACAAAACGTACATCTTTTGGTAATTTTTTCAACCAGCCCTGCATATGTGGTTCAAGCGCGAAACAGTGACCACAGCCGTACCAGAAGAATTCACGTACCTCAATTCTGCCCGGTTTTTCGACTTTGACTGGTTTTGCAACCACCTGATAGTCCTGACCTGCCACAAAATTGGCCATAGCATTGCCTGAAAAGGCCAAAACAGATGCGGCAACAGCGCCTAAAAGGAATTTTTTCATTCGGATTATCGTCCTCTAAATCATTATGCTTAGTTTATGTGTTCACTATAAATCAATTATGCCGGTTTCGTTTTCATTCTGTGAACTTTTTTGCTGCTTTTATCGCTTTTTCTGCCAGAATCGCTACACTAAACCATCGGACTGATTTTCAAGGTTTTAAATCAGTTTCTCTGGCCATTCGGCACATACATATTTTTAGCTAATCACGACTGATTGAGGTGACACCGATGTCGCAATTGAATGTTGATCCACAAGAAATTGCCAAGTTTGAAGCATTTGCAGCTATATGGTGGGATCAGCATTCCGAGTTCCGCCCCTTGCACATGATTAATCCACTGCGTTTAAACTGGATTGATGAACATGCCGGAGGCTTAAGCGGCAAAAAAGTGTTGGATGTCGGCTGTGGCGGTGGCATTCTGGCCGAAAGCATGGCGCGACGTGGTGCCAATGTGCTCGGAATTGATATGGGCGCAGCCCCTTTAAATGTGGCACGCATCCATGCTGAACAGGAAGGCGTAAGCAATATTGAATATCGTCAGGTGCCGGTCGAGCAACTGGCAGAGGAACAGTCTGGCCAATATGACATCGTGACCTGCATGGAAATGCTAGAGCATGTGCCAGATCCGGCATCGATTATTCAGGCCTGTCATAAACTGGTCAAGCCAGGTGGTCATGTATTCTTCTCGACCATTAACCGTAATCCAAAGTCCTATTTATTTGCCATTATTGGGGCAGAATATGTCTTGCGCATGCTGGCCAAAGGCACCCATGATTACAGCAAATTTATCAAGCCGTCCGAACTGGCACATGACATTCGCAACTCGGGTTTAAAGCTTAAAGACATGACCGGTCTGCACTATAATCCGCTGACCAAGCGTTATTGGCTGGCACCGAATGTTGATGTGAACTACATGGTTTATACCGTGAAAGATAGCGCAGCAGAGACCACAGCATGAAAGCCGTTTTATTTGACCTAGATGGAACCCTGATTGATACCGCTGCCGATTTTATCCGAATTATCCAGCAGATGTGCCGTGAAGAAGGCCGCCCACTGGTTGCACCCGAGCTGATTCGTACCCAGGTCTCCGAAGGCGCTCGCGCTATGGTGAAACTGGTTTATCCGGAACTGCAACTGGAAGATCCGGTCTTTCTGCAACACCGTCAGCGCTTTCTGGACATGTACGGCGCAGATATTGCGGTCGATACCGATCTGTTTGATGGCATGTATCCATTACTTGAACAGCTAGAGGAAAATGACATTCCTTGGGGGATTGTGACCAATAAACCACGCTGGCTCAGCGAGGCTTTATTAAAAGCATTAAACCTGACCGAGCGCTGTGCCGTGCTGGTCTGTCCGGAAGATGTGACCCGCACCAAGCCCGATCCTGAACCGATGTATCTGGCCGCCAAGCAACTGAATCTTGCCGCGGAAGACTGTATCTATGTGGGAGATCATCCACGAGATATTGATGCCGGTCGTCATGCCCAGATGCCGACCATTTTGGCTGCCTATGGTTATTTGCCGTTGCAATACAAAGACGATTTAAACGCCTGGCAGGCCGACCATATCGTGCATACTGTGGCAGAATTACATCAATTGATTCAGACACTGGTACTGAAGCAGCATACTGCGGTATCTTGAACGCTTAACACTAAATAATAAGAAATGAGGAGGTAGATAATGAAATATTCAGCATATCAACCTCGCCCCGATCTGCTCAAGGATCGTATCATCCTGATCACAGGTGCGGGCGATGGCATTGGACGTGCAGCAGCAATCAGTTATGCCTTGCATGGCGCAACTGTGGTGTTGCATGGGCGTACCTTAAACAAACTCGAAGTCATTTATGATGAAATTGAAAGTTTGGGTGCGCCGCAACCTGCCATCTTGCCGCTACAACTATCAAGTGCTTCAGAACGTGATTATGAGCTTTTGCTTGATACGCTAGACCGTCAGTTTGGTCGTCTGGACGGTATTCTGCACAATGCCGGCATTTTAGGTGAACGGGTTCCCTTGGCGGATTATCCGGTCAACGTCTGGGATGATGTGATGGCGGTCAATCTGCGTGCACCCTTTGTCATGACCCAGGCCCTGCTGCCGCTATTATCCAAATCTGAACATGCTTCAGTGGTTTTTGCCAGCTCAGGTGTAGGCCGCGAAGCCCGCGAACGCTGGGGTGCCTATTCGGTGTCTAAAATTGCTATTGAAGCGGTAAGCCAGTTATTTGCCAAAGAGCAGGTACATCCAAATATACGTTATAACTGCATCAATCCCGGGGCAACGCGGACTGCCATGCGCGCCAAGGCCTATCCGAATGAAGATCCGAAAACCCTGCCTACCCCCGATTCAATCATGCCGGCTTATCTATATTTGATGGGTAATGACAGCCTGCATATGAATGGCCAGAGTATTGATGCACAGGATTAAATTATTCTGTCTGTCATTCAGGGAGCAATCGCTCCCTTTTTATTTCATTTTTAGTCATATTCAGCGCATAAATCTTAAGTAAGTTCACCCCGCTCGCATTGAGTTTCATTAAAATAACAGCATACTAAGCCCCACTATATTTCACTCGAGTGCATCATGACTGAATTAAACAATATTACGGTGACCCATTTAGACGATGGCATGGTGTCGCTGCTGATTGATCAACAGCCTATTTCAGAGAAATACGGCACCAAGTTTGAAGCCAGTATCGTGGATGACATCAAAGCACTCGAAAATGCTCAGAAACTCAAATTGTTCGAGCAATTTGTATTTTCACATCAGGATCTGAATTTTGAACATGCCTATTATTATGTGACTGGCATTGAAAAATTAGACGACAGTTATCGTCTGGCCAAGCATTTTGTTTATCGCATTAAAATTGAAGGTCAGCCAGAAATCGAACATGTCATCAGCAATCAGGGCAAAGCCATGACGGCCGAGGATGTACGTGCCTTTATTCAGGCGCATGTGCAGAAATCACTCAACGATTATACTGACCTGAACTACGCTTATTAAAAGTCGGGTCATTGAATAATCTTGGGCACTTTTCGATAAAGTGCCCTTTTTTTCTTAAAATCCTGCAAAAAATAACAATAAATCGGATTTACATATTAAATATATAAAATTATACGGTTTTCCAAATTAAACTGATTGGACTATGCTTTCTTGAATCACAGATAGATCAAATCAGGAGCGCAGCATGGCTGACCAAAAACGTAAAATTGAAACAATTCACCGGATTGAACAGTTGCAGTTATCTGAAGCATTGATTGTGGCACTCGATGACGCCCTACAAGCTGAATCCGTGGCTGACGCGATTCAGTCCTTACAAGGTTTGGCAGAGCAATGGAATTAATCTCAAACTAAACCGGCAAAATTCTTTGTCGTTTCATTAAATCATGAACTTTTTTCTCGCTGACTCAATGCTGTTTTTTTGAGCTAAATCATCGATTTTCGCTTGCATGTTGGCCCTTGCTTTGATGAGATAAGGACATGGCTCGGTAGGCTACTTTATAGAAGTGATGCCGTCGCATATAGTCATGTAAAAACATGACATCATCATAATATCTCTGCATTTGTTATAAAAATTGTGCCTGTTCTTCACAGTTTCTCTGCAATTTTTCCGTACATTAGGTGCTGTAGAAGATGAACAATTTAATGAGGGTTCAACATGAAAAAGGTTTTGGTGGCACTGGCAATTTCTTGCAGTACATTCATGCTGAGCAATGTCGTCATCGCTGCCCCTCATTTCAATGATGAATCCCGTATGGATTCACGTCATGGTCATGACAAGAAGAAAGCCCGTGAGTTCCGAGAGGAAGATCAGCAGGATAACCGCCGTATGCGTGAAGAACGCGGGGTGAAACGCCTGCATCAGTTACGCTGGCAGCCGGGTTATGTGATGCCGCAGCATTATCGTGGCAATGGCTATAAAGTTGAATATAAAGACCATCGCCTGCCTCGACCTGACCGCAAGCAGCAATGGTACAAAGTCAATAATGACTATATTCTGGTGGATTCTGAAAACAACAGCATTATCCGGATTGTGGGTGACTAGTTCATAAGTGCATTCAAATTTAATCTTCTTTAAGGCCCAACGATGTTTGGGCTTTTTTATTTCACTGGCTGAAAATTTTTAACCCAAAATCTCGCGGCTTTTCCAGTTTTCAAACTGCGTGATTCATCTACTAAATTTCTTCATGAATTTAACAATTTAACTAAATAGCCCTCACGCTTTCTATGTACTTGTTCGCTAATTTAGTCTCATCGAAATTAGATATACATCTTAAGGTGAGAGCCATGAAAAAAGTCTTAACTACAATCGCGTTATCTCTAAGTGCTTTGTTAGCTACTTCTGCAATGGCAGCACCACAGCATGACTCGCGTTATGACCATAATCCGCATAAATCGGCACCACACTGGAATGCCAAAGATAGCAAGAAATGGAATGACGACCGTCGCTGGAATGATGACCGCCGTCATAACAACCGTATGGTCAACCCAAGCCGTGACTGGCGCGTAGGCCAAACTCTACCACGTCAATATGACAACAACCGTTTTGAAGTCAGTGATCGCGAAGCACGCCGTTTACCAAATACCGGCCGTTTCCAGCAATGGTACAAAGTCAACAATGACTACGTTCTGGTCAATGAACGTACCAACAAAATTGTACGCATCATTAACTAAGCTTTCTCCATTACTGCTCGTCTTGCAGACACCTGAAGTCCCCTTCAGGTGTTTTTTTATATCTGCGCTTCCACTTGCGTTTTTTTTCATTAGAATCAAAGCTGGATCTTCAATCATTGAAATGGGCACAGCATGACTTCAGCAGAAACGTCACAAAGCACAACCTTGCAATATGTGCACTGGTTTCGCCATTCTGCGCCTTATATCAATGCGCACCGCAATAAAACCTTTGTAATCATGTTTGATGGCGAAGCCGTCTTAAATGATAACTTTCAGCATATTATTCACGATATTGCTTTATTACATTCTTTGGGCATTCGGCTGATTCTGGTACATGGTGCACGTCCGCAAATTAACCAGAATCTGGCTCAAAGCCAGATTACGACGCCTTTTTACCAGCAGCGTCGGGTCACCACACGTGAATCTTTAAGCTGCGTGATGAATGCCGTCGGTTCGATCCGCCTACAAATTGAAGCACTGCTGTCTATGGGACTGGCCAATTCGCCGATGTATGGCGCCCGGATTGATACCGTTTCAGGGAATTTTGTCACCGCCAAGCCGTATGGCATCCGCGATGGTATCGATTTTCAGTTGACCGGTGAAGTGCGCGCGGTTGATACCGATGCGATTCAGCGCCATCTGGACAGTCATAATATTGTGGTGCTTGGCCCGACCGGTTATTCCACTACCGGAGAAGTTTTTAATCTGCTGGCTGAAGAAGTTGCTACCAAAACTGCGATTCGCCTTAAGGCAGATAAACTGATTTTTCTCGGTAAGCAGCATGGTCTGATGGACAGTAACGGCCAACTCAAACGCGAAGTGACACCGCAACAACTGGATGATTTTATTCCGGTCGAACAAGATGCGCTTGAAAGAGGACTACAATTGAAAGCCGCACAGGAAGCCTCAATGAACGGCGTACATCGGGTGCATCTGATTTCTTATGCCTATGATGGTGCCTTGCTGGAAGAACTGTTCACCCGTGATGGTTCCGGAACTCTGGTCACCGACGCGCATTATGAAGAAGTGCGGATGGCCGATATTCAGGATGTCGGTGGCCTGATCGGTTTGCTGCGTCCACTGGAAGAAGAAGGCATTCTGGTCTATCGTTCGCGTGAACGCCTAGAAAATGAAATCAACCAGTTTGCCGTAATCGAACGGGACGGCATGATTCTGGCCTGTGCCGCCCTCTACCCGATTCCGACGACAGGGGATGAATTGCGTTCTGCAGAAATTGCCTGTGTTGCGGTACATCCCAGTTATCGCAAGTCTAATCGGGGTAGCCAGATCCTGCATTATCTAGAAGAAAAAGCCAAAAGCATGCAGATTCAGCAACTGTTTATTTTAACTACCCGCACCGCGCACTGGTTTCTGGAACAAGGCTTTGAACCGGCTTCAGTCGATGACCTGCCGGATGCCCGTCAGGCTTTTTATAATTATCAACGTAATTCAATTGTTTGCAAAAAGTCACTTTAAAGTGGCTTTTTCTTTCAGTGCTTTAGCTTAATTTTAGATAAAGATATCTGGCAATCTCGCTTTAAATTTTAAAATTCTATTACTCGTTTTTGGCTAAACATATCAATAGATTAGATTTAAAAAAATAACTATAAATTTCATAGGTTTGATTAATTTAAATGTTAAATCTTCATTTTTATATAAATCACTTTTCTGCATAAGTTTTGCGCTTTTTTATTTATCTTTTTTCTTCATTAGAAATTCCTGAATAGTTATTTTTTTAGAAAAACAAAAACGATTAGCGTGTGTCTAAGTTTTCATTCACTAGCTTTTCACTTTCGGGAGTTTTGATTCATGCGCCAATCTCATGTTCAGTTTTTAACAAAGACTGCGGTACTCGGTACCGCGATGGCTGGTGTCATGATGCTTTCAGGCTGCTCGAAAAAAGAAGAGACCATTACCCTGAATATCGGTTTCCAAAAATACGGCATATTACCTATTTTAAAAGAACGCGGCACGCTGGAAACCAGCTTAAAACAGCAAGGGGTCAATGTGAAATGGGTAGAATTTCCGGCCGGCCCACAACTGCTTGAGGGCCTGAATGTTGGCAGCGTCTCTTTTGGTGAAGCCGGTGAAGCACCGCCAATTTTTGCCCAGGCGGCCAACTCAAATCTGGTCTATGTGGCCAATCAGCCGCAAGCGCCTAAGGCAGAAGCCTTAATTGTACCGAAAGATTCGCCGATTCAGTCTATTCAAGATCTGAAAGGCAAACGGGTAGCCCTGAACAAAGGTTCAAACGTGCATTACTTACTATTAAAAGTTCTGGAAGCCAACCAGCTTGGCCTTGATGATATCGAAGTGATCTATTTACCACCTTCCGATGCACGTGCTGCATTTGAACGTGGTGCAGTCGATGCTTGGGTGATCTGGGATCCGTTTTTTGCAGCTGCTGAACATCAGATTGGTGCGCGTGTCATTGCCAGCGGTGAAAATGTGGTGAGCAATCATCAGTTCTATCTGGCAGATCGCAAGTTCGCAGAAAGCCATCCTCAGGTGGTACAGGCGGTTGTCAATGAACTAAATCTGACCACGGACTGGGTCGCAAAAAATCAGGATGCAGCCGCACAGTTACTGCAAAAACCGACAGGTCTGGCCATCGATGTCTTAAAAACCTCTATTTCACGCATGGGCTTTGGCGTTCAACCTCTCAGCACTGACGTGATTCAAAAACAACAACAGGTTGCCGACGCGTTTTATGCGCAGCAGCTGATTCCACAAAAGCTGAATATTGATGCAGCAATTATTAAATAACAGCAGAATAATTCGAGAATAAAAATGAGTCATTTAAAAACAGTTTCTTATATCAGCTTAGCGCTATTGAGCTTTAGTCTGACTGGCTGCCAGAAACAGGAACCACAGCAAACGGCTGCCGCAGAAACCACGTCAGCGCAACAAGTTAAAACCATTGCGATTGGCTTTCAGAAATCAGCCTTGAATCTGCTGGTGGCACGTGATGAAAAGCTGTTAGAACAACAATTTCCCAATGCCAAAATTGAATGGAAAGAGTTTCCGGCAGGCCCACAAATGCTGGAAGCACTGGCAGTCGGGGCAGTGGATTATGGCTATGTAGGGAATACCCCACCCATTTTTGCACAGGCTGCAGATAAAGCCCTGAGTTACGTGGCCTTTGAAAAAGTGGCTGGAAACTCTTTGGCCGTGGTCGTGCCGAAAGACAGTGACATCCAGACGATTCAACAGTTGAAAGGAAAACGGATCGCGGTGCAGAAAGGTTCAAGTGCCCATGAACTTCTGGCCAAAACCCTGGAAAAAGCCGGATTAAGCTGGTCAGAGATTCAAGCCGTCTGGCTTCCCCCTGCGGATTCACGTGCTGCTTTTGACAAAAAAGCCATTGATGCCTGGGCAATCTGGGATCCCTTCCTGGGTGCAGCCGAGTTCGACAGCCAGGCTAAGGTGCTGATTGAATGCAGTGACTTTCCGCAAACCTACTCCTTTTATATCGGCAATCCCGAATTTATTCAGAAGCATCCGGATAGCCCCGGGAAGTTTATCCAGGCCTTAAATGCATCTGACCAGTGGATTCTTAAAAACCAGGCTGTAGCTCTAGATATTTATCAGAAAAGTACCGGTCTGAAACCAGAAGTGGCAAAGATTGCATTTGAGCGTCGTCTTAAACCTTCGCCGGTACAACCATTAACGACGGAAGTGATCAAAGCCCAACAGAATATTGCCGATCTCTTCCAGCAGGTTCAACTGATTCCCAAAACCATCAGCGTCCAGCAACAGATCTGGTCGCCAGCAGCCACACATTGATGAACAAACAAGATGATTTAATTTAAGGAATATCACATGAAAATTTTCTGGTTTATCCCCACTCATGGCGACAGCCGTTACTTAGGCACCAGCAAGGGCGCACGTGTTGTAGATCATGCCTACATGAAGCAGATTGCCGTTGCCGTGGATAATCTTGGTTATGAAGGTGTCCTGATTCCGACTGGCCGTTCTTGTGAAGATCCATGGTTAACTGCAGCCAGCCTGATTGATGCGACCAAAAAATTAAAATTCCTGGTGGCATTGCGTCCAGGCGTGACCACGCCGGCACTGGCTGCACGTATGGCCGCGACCTTTGACCGCTTGTCTAATGGCCGAGTACTGCTGAATCTGGTGACTGGCGGTGACGAGCAGGAGCTAAAAGGTGATGGCGTCTATGAAGATCACACAACCCGTTATAAAACGGCGACCGAATACACCACCATCTGGCGTGAAATTTTAAAACGCTCACATACCGGTGAAAGCTTTAGTTTCCATGGCGAACGCTTAAGTGTCGATGATGCAAAATTGCTGTATCCACCCATTCAGCAGCCGCATCCGCCTTTATGGTTTGGTGGCTCATCGGATGATGCCATTGAGCTGGCCACGGATCAGGTCGATACTTACCTGACCTGGGGCGAGCCACCGGCAGCAGTCAAAGAAAAAATTGCAGTGGTAAAAGCCAAGGCTGCAGCCAAAGGTCGTGAACTGAATTACGGGATCCGTTTACACGTGATCGTACGCGAAACCAATGAGCAGGCCTGGGCGGCGGCTGAAGAACTGATTCAATATGTGGATGATGCCACTATCGCTGCAGCCCAAGCCAAGTTCAAATCCATGGACTCGGTCGGTCAGCGCCGTATGGCAGAACTGCACAATGGCGACCGCAGCAAACTCGAAGTTTCTCCAAACCTCTGGGCAGGTGTGGGTCTGGTTCGTGGTGGTGCAGGTACGGCACTGGTCGGCGATCCGGAAACTGTCGCTGCACGTATCCAGGAATATGCCGATCTGGGGATCAGCACCTTTATTTTCTCAGGCTATCCACATCTGGAAGAATCCATCCGTTTTGCAGAACTGGTATTCCCTTTACTTCCACTGGAAACCCAGCAAAAACTCACTCAACCAAACTTGACCGGTCCATTTGGTGAAATCGTGGCGAACAACTACACACCGGACGAGAACAAGCAGGCTGAGAAAATTAAGGAGTCTGCTTAATGTCAAAAGTCGTTTCCGTTGAAACCCTGACCCCAAAGCAGGTTTCACGTGGAACAATTCTGGGGCAGCATCTGCTGCCCTGGCTGGTTCCAATTTTCTTGATTGCAGTTTGGCAAATTGCCTCTAGCACAGGCCTGCTGGAAAGCCGGATTCTGCCTGCACCGAGTGCCGTGGTTTTAGCCTTCTGGAATTTACTTCTGAGCGGTGAACTGTGGACGCATGTGCAAGTCAGTGCGGGGCGTGCCATCAGCGGCTTACTGGTGGGTGGTGGTTTGGGCCTATTGCTGGGTCTGTTAAATGGTTCATCCAAAACCGCCTCTACCCTGCTCGATACGACCTTGCAGATGATTCGGAATATTCCTGCACTGGCCCTTATTCCCCTAGTGATTTTATGGTTCGGGATTGATGAATCTGCCAAATTGTTTCTGGTGGCGATTGGGGTATTTTTCCCGATTTATATCAATACCTATCATGGGATTCGTTCCGTCGATCCGCAATTGATCGAGATGGGCAAAAGCTATGGCTTAACTCGCTGGCAACTGTATAAAGAAATTATTCTGCCGGGTGCGATGCCGTCAATTCTGGTCGGACTGCGTTTTTCTCTAGGTCTGGTCTGGGTATTGTTAATCGTGGCCGAAACTATTTCTGCTCAGTCTGGTATTGGTTATATGACCATGAATGCACGTGAATTTTTGCAAACCGATGTGGTTCTGGTAGGTATTTTACTGTATGCCCTGCTCGGCAAACTGGCCGATGTTCTGGCCGTGGCCTTAGAGCGATTCCTGCTGCGCTGGCATGCCGGCTATCAAAAATAAAGAATAAATGAGGAGCATGTGATGACTGATCTCAGTTTAGGGCGTCATGCCAATGACCCGATTGTGCCACTGGACCAACCTGCGGCAGATATCAATCCTGCTGCAGTGATCGGTGCCGAAATTATCATTGAACAGCTGCATAAGTTTTACGGTTCGGTCAAAGTTCTGGAAGATCTGGACCTGCATATCCAACCTGGTGAATTTCTGGCAATTGTCGGTCGCAGCGGTTGTGGTAAAAGTACCTTATTGCGCCTGATTGCCGACTTGGAACAGCAAAGCTACGGCGAAATCAAATTCAAATCAGCCCGGCATATCCGTGAAGGCATTACTGCCGATGATATCCGGGTGATGTTTCAGGACCCTCGCCTGCTGCCTTGGCGCAGCATCGAACAGAATGTACAGTTAGGCTTGGGCAAAGAGCAGCATGCCAAAGCCTCGCAAATGCTGGAAAAGGTCGGACTCAAAGAAAAAGCCGGACTGTGGCCTTCACAGCTTTCTGGAGGACAACGGCAACGTACCGCCTTGGCGAGGGCATTATCGCATCAGCCGCGTATTCTACTGCTGGATGAACCGCTCGGCGCCCTGGATGCCCTGACACGTCTGGAAATGCAGAACCTGATTGAACGTCTCTGGACCGAGCAAGGCTTTACCGCCATTCTGGTCACGCACGATGTCAGTGAAGCCGTGCAACTGGCAGACCGGATTATCTTGCTGGACAAAGGCCATATTGCCAAAGAGTTTAGGGTCAATTTGCCACGTCCCCGGCAAAAAAGTGTGACATTTGCAGAACTGGAACAGCAAATCTTGCAGGCAGTTTTAGCGACCTGAACATCGAATCAAACCCAAAATCGAGTATGGTTTTGGGTCTTATTCTTATAAAAAATAATTTTATCTCAATAAGAGATCATTTTTATCAGATTCATTTCAGTATTATTCCTCTCCCCAATTAATGAAGAAAAAAAATGAATAAATGAAGTATTTTCAGAAACTTGAATTTTTCTCTTGGTGTAAATGCATTTAGCCTGTTTTAAATATTGATCTAGAGAATAAATCATCATTATTCAAAAAATTAGCCTGTGACTGTGTGCACAAATCTGATGATTTGCCGTACAATTGAGGATTCCCTTTTTCATTGTTTTTTATATTTGCTAATGGAACAAAAAAAGAGTACTCAAAAACGCAATCAGCTGCTAAATGCTGCACTAGACGTATTTTCCCTATATGGTTTTAATGGGGCAAGTCTGGATGAAATCGCACAAATTGCAGAAATGCATAAGTCGAATATTTTCTATTATTATGAAAATAAAGAAGCCCTGTATGTCGAGGTATTAACCACCGTTCTACAAAAATGGTTGGCGCCTTTACAAACCCTTGAAGCTGAACTTGAGCCTGAAGAAGCGATCACCAATTATTTGATGCAAAAAATTGAAGTGTCGCGTACCCAGCCTAAAGCATCCCGTTTATTTGCTTTGGAGGTGATTCAAGGTGCACCGCATATTCTGGAAATTTTAAAAGGTCCGCTAAAAAAACTGGTCAAGCGTAAAGCCAAAGTGATTTCCAACTGGCAGGAGCAAGGCAAGATTTCTGCAGATATTGATCCTGAGTTACTGATTCTGAATATTTGGGCGATTACCCAGAACTATGCAGACTTTGCGACCCAAATGGAAATGGTCACGGGTAAAACCTTGCGTAACCGCAGCATGCAGCAACGCATTATCCAGCATACGGTACATATGATGTTATACGGCGTGATTCCACGTACGGATAAATAAGCAAACGCTTCTGATTGGCACACGACCATAGATGCTATGGTCGCCGAGCAAACTTGACCCTCCTATTTATTTTACCATTTGATATAAATCTAATAATTTTTTCGCACCCAATAACAGATTTTCTTCCCAATCCAGATGCGCAGTCTCATTAGCTCCATCAGTAATGTATTTCACTGAAATCAGCCGAACGCCCAGCTTTTTACAGACTTTGGCCAAGGCATAGCCTTCCATATCGACCAGATTACACGCCACTTTTGAAATACCGGTTTCAAAGCTATCGCCTGTTCCACAAATCCCTTTCGGCAAATGGTCAAAGAAAGAATCCAGCTCAATCGCACCCGGGAAATGCTGATCCATCGGGGTCATGCCGATCTCAAAGCCAAGGGGCGACACATCCATATCACGCTGTACAAATTGCGTGACTTCGACCAGTTCATGCGCATTAAAATGCGAACTTCCCGCGCTGCCCAAATTCAATAAGGTACTGCAACCGGTGTTCTGAATCACCTCAAAAGCTTTAAAAGCCGCATTGACTTTACCAATCCCGCTGTAATGTACCTGAATGCCTTCTGCTTCAAACAAGCCTTTGGATTCATTGGGTAGAGCCATGATGAGCGCCAGATCGGACATTCGAAACACCTGATATCAAGAAAAACCCTGACATTAGAAAACAAAACCGGCTGAATGAAAAGCATCAGTGCTCTGATCAGACATGATCAATGTGTACAAAAACAAAACTGCTCAATGCTAAGGAAGATGAATTTTCAAGAAAAATATTGCATAAAAACACAACAGCAAGACGAAAGCGCGAGATTATGGCAATATATAGCCTCTCGATATTTCTAAGCACTTGATTTGCCCATGCAGCTGCTCCGTCTAAATGCTTTAGCCTCTCATTCTGAATTACCCAAAACTGCCGTGACCATCGGTAATTTTGACGGCGTGCATTTAGGTCATCAGGCGATGATCCGTCAGCTGCAACAGGTGGCTGAAGCACAGGGTTTAAAATCTGTGGTGATGATTTTCGAACCGCAACCACTTGAATACTTTCAGGGTTATGATGCCCCACCCCGTATTTCATCGTTGCGTGAAAAAGTTGAATATCTAACTGAATTGGGTGTGGACTATATCGCGGTGGCGAAATTTGACCATACTTTTCGCAGCCTGACTGCAGAAGCCTTTGCCGACATTTTAAAAGAAAAACTCAATGCACAACATCTGGTCTTAGGCGATGATTTTCACTTTGGTAAAAACCGTCAGGGCAACAGCGAATTCCTGCGCAATTACGGCTTTGAAGTGACCAATTTAAATACTATTGCTCTGGATGGTGAACGCGTCAGTTCCACCCGGATTCGCCAGACCTTGCAAGCCGGTGATTTAGCTTTGGCCGCGCAATTGCTGGGTCGTCCTTATAGCATTACCGGACGAGTGCAATATGGTGATCAGATTGGTCGAACTATTGATTTCCCGACCATTAATGTACGGCTTAACCGTCATAAGCCCTGCCTCAAGGGAATTTATGGGGTTGAAGTCATTTGCGAAACCCTATCCTTAAAAGACAAGGTAAAAGCCGATTCTGCAGCGCAAACAGGCATTGCAGGTTATGACCCCACTGCTCTGTTTGGGGCAGGTCATGTCGGCACACGTCCAGCCATCAAACAAGCACATCCAGAGTGGCGATTAGAAGTACATTTTCCAGATGTTTCTGCTAATCTGTATGGCCTGTTGATGCGGGTGACGTTCTTAAACTATTTACATGGCGAAAAGGACTATCCTTCGCTTGAAGCGCTAAAAGCCGGAATTGATGATGATGTCGAGAAACTGCTTGAGTTTCGTCGAAATCACCCCACATTTCCCTTTTAATATCCCATATTTTTATTGTAAAACGTGTCAGTGACATAACTGATTAGATTGGAAGACGACTTGCATGAGCGATAAGCAAACTCCTGAAAATGCAGTGGACTATAAAGCCACGCTAAACCTCCCAGGTACTGACTTTGCAATGAAAGCAAATTTGGCAGTACGTGAAGCGAAATGGTTAGAAGAGTGGTATGCCGACAACATTTATCAGCAGATTCGTGAATCGCGTATTGGCAAGAAAAAATACGTGCTTCATGACGGCCCTCCTTATGCCAATGGTCAAATCCATTTGGGCCATGCGGTCAACAAAGTTTTAAAAGACATCATCATCAAAAGCCGTGTCATGGATGGTTTTGATGCGCCATATGTACCGGGCTGGGACTGTCACGGTTTGCCAATCGAACTGAAAGTCGAAGAAAAAGTCGGTAAAGTCGGCGTGAAAGTGGATGCATCAACTTTCCGTAAAGCCTGCCGTGAATATGCCTACACCCAAGTTGAGCTTCAAAAGAAAGACTTCGTACGTATGGGCGTATTCGGTGATTGGGACAATCCTTACCTAACGATGAACTTCAAACAAGAAGCCGACATCGTACGTTCACTGGGTGCAATCGCGAAAGCAGGTCATATCGAGCCAGGTCTTAAACCAGTCAACTGGTGTCTGGACTGTGGTTCATCATTGGCTGAAGCTGAAGTTGAATATGAAGATAAAAAATCGGATGCAATTGATGTCGGTTTCACCGTTGTAGACCTTGCTGATTTATCTGCACGTGTAGGCGTAGACGTTGCTGATCGTACTGACATCGTGATTTGGACCACAACACCTTGGACGATGCCTGCGAACCAAGCGGTTGCATTACACACTGAACTTGAATACCAACTGGTGAAAGCAACTGGTGAAGACAAAGCGCCACAAAACTTCATTTTGGCGAAATCATTGGTTGAGTCTGCAACTCAGCGTTATGGCTTTACTGCATTTGAAGTGCTTGCTGAATTCACAGGTGCAAAACTTGAGAATTTAGTTCTTCAACATCCTTTAATTAGCGACCGCCAAGTGCCAGTGATCTTGGGTGAACACGTCACCGATGCTAGCGGTACAGGTGCTGTACATACTGCACCGGGTCACGGTGTGGACGACTATAAAGTTGGCTTACAGTACAACTTAAAAGTTGAAAACCCAGTAGGTGGTAATGGTGTGTATTTACCAACGTCGCCTATCTTCCCGGGCGAGCATATCTACAAAGCCAATCCAAAAATTATTGCAGCATTAACTGAAGCAACCAAGCTTTGGGCACATGTAGTGATCAAGCATAGCTACCCGCATTGCTGGCGCCATAAAACCCCGATTATCTTCCGTGCGACCCCACAATGGTTCATCAGCATGGATGCCAAAGGTCTGCGTCAGAATGCACTGAATGCGATTGAAAACGAGATCAGCTTCGTACCGGACTGGGGTAAAAACCGTATCCAGGCGATGATTGAAGGCCGTCCAGACTGGTGTATCTCACGTCAACGTACTTGGGGCGTGCCAATTCCGTTCTTCGTACACAAAGACACCAATGAATTGCACCCACGTACGCCTGAACTGATTGAAGAAGTGGCTAAGCTGATCGAGCAAGAAGGCATTGATGGCTGGTATAACCGTGATGCCTCTGAGTTTATCGGTGCGGATGCTGAACAATACAACGCAGTTCGTGACACATTAGATGTCTGGTTTGACTCTGGTACAACGCACTATGCGGTACTGCGTGAACGTGAAGAACTGACTGATCCTGCTGATTTGTACCTTGAAGGTTCAGACCAGCACCGTGGCTGGTTCCAGTCGTCGTTATTGACCTCGATTGCGATTAACGAACGTGCGCCATATAAAGGTCTATTGACTCACGGTTTCGTCGTGGATGAAAAAGGCCGCAAGATGTCCAAGTCGATCGGTAACGTGATCACGCCGCAAGACATCATTAAAGATATGGGTGCGGATGGTTTACGTTTCTGGATCGCCTCTGCGGATTACCGTTATGAAATGACCGCGGGTAAAGAAATCTTTAGCCGTGCCTCTGACGGTTATCGTCGTATCCGTAACACGCTTCGTTTCTTGCTTGCTAACCTGAATGGCTTCAAACCATCAACAGATGCGCTTCCTGTAGATCAATTGATCGCGCTGGATCAATACATTCTGCAACGTGCATCTGAAGTGCAAGAAACCATTAAGAAAGCATACGAAGATATGAACTTCCATATCGTAACGACTGCTCTGACTAATTTCTGTATCAATGACTTGGGTGGTTTCTACTTAGACATCATCAAAGACCGTCAATACACCACGAAAGCGGATTCGCAAGCACGTCATTCTGCACAAACTGCGTTGTATCACTTGGTACAAGCATTCGTGCGTTGGATGTCACCAATCCTGAGCTTCACTGCACAAGAAGCTTGGCCGTTAATTCCTGAGCAATCAGAGAAATACGTGTTCACGGCTGAATGGTATGATATTCCTGTGGCTTCAACTGCAAATGTAGTATCTGAAGCTGAATGGCAAACGCTCATTGCCGTGAAATCTGCAGTAAACAAATTCATTGAAACTGCACGTACCGCGAAAACTGTCGGTTCTAACTTGTCTGCCAAAGTTGAACTTTGGGCAAATGCCGAATTAAAAGCAGTGCTAGATAAGTTAAGTGATGAGCTTCGTTTCGTACTGATCACATCACAAGTGATCGTCAATGCGTTTGATGCAGCACAAGGTGAAGCGTCTGATCTTGAAGGCTTGAATGTGAAAGTGTCTGCAGCTGATGGCGAAAAATGCGTACGTTGCTGGCATGTATTACCAGATGTAAATACACATTCTGCACATCCTGGTCTATGCGGTCGTTGTATCATCAACCTTCCTACAGGCCAAGGCGAAGAGAGAAAATATGCCTAATACCCACACCAAAAAGGGCTTATTCCAGTTCTATCCACATAATTTATGGTGGGTTGGACTGGCCATTCTGGCGATCATTCTGGATCAATGGACCAAATGGATTGCAGTGACAAATCTGAACTATGCAGATCCTGTTCCTGTGCTGCCCTTTTTAAATTGGACACTGCTACATAACTATGGCGCTGCCTTTAGTTTTCTGTCCGATGCCGGTGGTTGGCAACGTTATTTCTTTACTTCACTGGCAGGTTTAGTGTCTGTAATCTTCGTGTTTTGGCTGATGCGTATGCCAAAAGACATGAAAATCTTGCCACTGGCGATTGCCCTGATTCTGGGTGGTGCTATCGGTAATTTAATCGACCGGGTCAGCCTCGGCTATGTGGTCGATTTTATTCATGTGTATTACCAGAACAGCCACTTCCCTGCGTTCAATATCGCAGACAGTGCTATTACTGTAGGCACTATTCTGATGCTGATTGATACCTTTTTCTTAGAAAAACATCGAATTCAACGGGCGCAAGCACAACATGACTGATTTTATTCATCCTAACGAAGAAACCCGGGTTGCAGACGGTTCTAAAGTCGAGCTGCACTTTTCTGTCGCAATCGAAAATGGCGTGGAAATTGACAATACCCGTAGCCGTGAAGAACCGGTCAGCCTGGTGATTGGTGATGGCAATTTACTGCCTGGTTTTGAAAAAGCACTGTTTGGTTTACGTGCCGGTGACCGTCGTACGGTGAGCCTGCCGCCAGAAGATGCTTTTGGTCCATGGAATCCAGAAAACATCCAGAAATTTGATACGGTGAAGTTCGGAGAACGTCCGATCGAAGGTCACATGATCGAGTTTGAAGATAAAGCCAAAGCCACCTTGTATGGTGTGGTGAGATCGGTGAATGATGACATCACTGAAGTAGACTTTAACCATCCATTGGCAGGCAAAAACATCACTTTTGAAGTGGAAATCTTTAAAGTGACACCTGCGGGTCAGCAAGGCATTAAACTGATGTAAGACATCAGCTAATTAACTGATTTTAAAAAAGCTCCTTCGGGAGCTTTTTTATATTCCGGATACAAATCATCTCTAGTCACCTTCCTGAAATCTGATTAATTTAATTTGATGACCAGACCCGAAGAAAGGATGAAACATGAAAATTTATATTGTGGTTGGGAGTGTGCGTGAGGGACGTACTGCGATTAAAGTGGCGCACTGGGTCCTGCAGGAAATTAAAAGTTATGCCTTTAGCACTTTAGAAACTGAAATTGTCGATCTAAAAGAATGGGATCTTCCGCTATTTTCTGGCGCTCATCCCCCATTGACCGGGATTTATGATCAGCCCAAACAGCAAGAGTGGGCCGACAAGATTGCACTCGGCGATGCCTTTATTTTTGTCACACCTGAATACAATCATGGCTATAGCCCTGCCCTGAAAAATGCCCTGGACTATCTCGGCAAGGAATGGCAAGGCAAACCGGCAGCTTATATTGGTTATGGCGCGACCAATGGCTCACGTTCGATTGACCAGATTCGTCAAGTCGGCACTCAACTTGGACTGGTAGATACCAATGCCGTGATTGAAATCCGTGACATCTTTGCACGCAACAAAGATTATTCCTTCCAAGGCAATGAATTTGATCATAAAAACTTAAAAGCTGTGGTGGATAGACTGATTCAATATGTCAGTGCTTAATGACTGGACGACAGCCCTGTAGGTTTTAGCCTACATGCAGCGCAGCGTTTAGCCGCTATGCGGTCGTTTTATGCGAGGCTATAGTCAGTACATAGACAGACAGGAAGTCTGCTAAGCGATACGACAACAATAAAAAGCGCCAATCAACAGGACGTTGACAGATTAGACAGGAGTCAGATCTGAGAAGCAAATCCAGAAAAGCCTCGACAGGATGTTGAGGCTTTTCTGGATTTAAAATTTAGATTTACTTGAATACTGATCGGGATGCATCAGACATCCACCTTAAACCCGAGATCAACATCACAGGCGGCTTGCCCTCCGCGAATCCCCCAATTTTCCAATGCACTTTCTCTCAGATGAATCAGAATATGATCTGCAGGAATACCGATTTCCCCGAGACTTTTGACCATCTGCTGATACAAATTGCGCTTGGTCTCCAGACAGCATCCAGCAAAACAGTCAATACTGATCAAGGTAAAATATTCAGGCTGAGCTAAATGACTCATATACTGAAAACGATGCGCTTCATGCACGACCAGACGAATATTACGATCATATTCAGGCAGCTGAAAGGCAGTTTTCACACAATGAAATACGCTGTTAAGCAATTGTTCCTCAACTGCTTGAGGATATTGTTGGCGAACTTCAATTTAAATCGTAGGCATAGGAGTTTCCTTTTTATTATTTTATCGACATTTTTATTTATATCAGTTGATGCATATCAAAAGAGTATTCTCTCGCTAACATACAGCAAAATCACCATCCCTATTTGTAATTTGATCGGATGATCATTTTAAAACAGTATTTTTGAATTTATCTTTTTAAAATTTGGCTGTCGGCTTTGACCTACAATCTATGCAGCCAAACTGCCCTATTGCGCTGTATCGCTTCAGGCTATATTCAGATCATACCAAGACAGGAAGTCCTGTAAGAAAAATAAAAAATTCACGTAGCAGGATGCTGATCGGTATAACAGATATTATACCTTTAACAGAATATGAAAAGGCCTTCACAGGATGTAGAGGCCTTTTTCTTTCATGTCAGCATCAGCTTAAAAATCCTTTCATTCAGAGGGTCAGCTCATGCTGCGTTATTCCACCTTTCAATAACTCATTTTCAGATAAGCATCCTAAAAGCAGAGGATTAAGGTGCTGTCATTTTTAACAAACCTGCTTGCGGACCATCTTGAATCACCCACAGTGAACCATCCTGTGCCTGAGCAACCCCGCGAATCCGCTCTTTCATATCCAGACGCTGAACTTCTTTCACTGGGGTCTGGGTCGTATCCACAATCACAATCGCTTTAGAAGACAGACCGGTCGCAATCGCTTTATTTTTCCATTTCGGGAAGACATTAGCCGTATAAAAAATTAAATCTGAAGGAGAAATTACCGGAGTCCAATCCAGTGCCGGGGCCTCAAATTCAGGTCGGGTACTGTGGTCAGGAATTGGCTTGCCATCATAATGATCGCCATTGGATACTAACGGATAGCCATAATTTTTAGCTTTGATAATCTTGTTTAGTTCATCGCCGCCTTTCGGTCCCATTTCGATCACCCAAAGCTGCCCTTTCGGATCAAAAGCCATGCCTAGAGGATTACGATGTCCAAGACTCCAGACCTGCTGGGCAATTTTACCCTGAGTCATAAAAGGATTATCGGCAGGGATTGAGCCATCATCATTCAGGCGAATAATTTTACCGGCATTAGATTGCATGTCCTGTGCAGGGTTGAATTGCTGACGTTCTCCTGAACTGATCCATAACTTACCATCCGGCCCAAATACAATCCGATGGGCATAATGTCCCTGGCCTGAAAATTTCGGCACTTGCGTCCAGATCCGTTCAATTTGTGTGAGTTGAAGAGTGGCTTGATTTAAGTTTAATTTACCCCGGATCACCACTGCACCATATCCGCCTTGGCCTTGTTCGGCATAGCTCAGATATACCCACCGATTCTTTGCAAAATCAGGATGTAAAGTAATTTCGCCTAAGCCACCCTGGCCTCCATATGCGACTTGAGGTATGCCTTTCACCTCGATTTTTTTCTTGGTTTTTGGATCAAAGAGCTGCAATTTTCCTTTACGCTCAGTAATCAATAGTCGGCCATCATTTAAAGTAGTAATCGCCCAGGGTTCATTAAATTGAGCAACCTGTTCAGCTTTATATTTTTGCAAGTTAGAAGAGACTGCATCTGATTTGGCAGCTGATGTAGATGCCTCTTGAGTACTTCGAGAAGATGAATTCTCTGCATGACACGCAGTAAACGCTAAAGCACAACAACTGAGTAGAATTTTTATTTTAAATTGTGACAACATTATCTTCTCCATACTGATTTATTGTTCAAATTAACATCAAGATACAGAATTTCTGATGTAAATTCAGCAGAGAAAGGTAAATAGATACATTTTAAAAGCTATAAAACGAGTTAATTTTGAAGTTTTATTTATAATTTTTTCGCATAAAAAAATCCCCCTCTGCCTTGGCGGAGGGGGATTTCGAATAATGAGCTGGCGATGACTTACTCTCACATGGGTAACCCCACACTACCATCAGCGCTAAGAGGTTTCACTTCTGAGTTCGGGAAGGGATCAGGTGGTTCACTCTTGCTATGGTCGCCAGCACAACTGGTATGATTACTTACTGAGGTCTTATGGTTGCCTTAGCTTTCTTCAAATCTTGCACTCTGTTCAAAGCAGTGCTTTGAACATCGTTCATTAACAGGTATATCTGAGTTGCAGTAGTTTGTTCGTTCAGCGTAACTAAATCAAGCTGTTTTGCTTAATATCGAATCAATCGAGCTTCGTACAACAACTGTTTGGGTGTTGTATAGTCAAGCCTCACGAGCAATTAGTATTGGTCAGCTTCACATATCACTATGCTTCCACATCCAACCTATCAACGTCGTAGTCTTCAACGGCTCTTTAGGAGACATAAAGTCTCGGGGAAATCTTATCTTGAGGTAGGCTTCCCGCTTAGATGCTTTCAGCGGTTATCCCTTCCGAACATAGCTACCCGGCGATGCCACTGGCGTGACAACCGGTACACCAGAGGTTCGTCCACTCTGGTCCTCTCGTACTAGGAGCAGATCCTCTCAAATTTCCAACGCCCACGGTAGATAGGGACCGAACTGTCTCACGACGTTCTAAACCCAGCTCGCGTACCTCTTTAAATGGCGAACAGCCATACCCTTGGGACCTGCTTCAGCCCCAGGATGAGATGAGCCGACATCGAGGTGCCAAACACCGCCGTCGATATGAACTCTTGGGCGGTATCAGCCTGTTATCCCCAGAGTACCTTTTATCCGTTGAGCGATGGCCCTTCCATACAGAACCACCGGATCACTAAGACCTACTTTCGTACCTGCTCGACTTGTGGGTCTCGCAGTTAAGCGCGCTTTTGCCTTTATACTCTACGCGTGATTTCCGACCACGCTGAGCGCACCTTCGTACTCCTCCGTTACTCTTTAGGAGGAGACCGCCCCAGTCAAACTACCCACCAGACATGGTCCTCGTCCCGGATAACGGGACAGAGTTAGAACCTCAATATTACCAGGGTGGTATTTCAAGGACGGCTCCATCGCAACTAGCGTCGCGACTTCAAAGCCTCCCACCTATCCTACACAAGTAAGATCAAAGTTCAATGTCAAGCTGCAGTAAAGGTTCACGGGGTCTTTCCGTCTAGCCGCGGGTACACCGCATCTTCACGGCGAATTCGATTTCACTGAGTCTCTGCTGGAGACAGCGCCCCCATCATTATGCCATTCGTGCAGGTCGGAACTTACCCGACAAGGAATTTCGCTACCTTAGGACCGTTATAGTTACGGCCGCCGTTTACTGGGGCTTCGATCAAGAGCTTCGCTTACGCTAACCCCATCAATTAACCTTCCAGCACCGGGCAGGCATCACACCCTATACGTCCACTTTCGTGTTTGCAGAGTGCTATGTTTTTAATAAACAGTTGCAGGGGCCTGGTTTCTGAGGCTGTCGGCCGCTCAAGGAGCAAGTCCTATCACAGACAACAGCGTACCTTCTCCCGAAGTTACGGTACCATTTTGCCTAGTTCCTTCAGCAGAGTTCTCTCAAGCGCTTTGGTCTACTCGACCTGACCACCTGTGTCGGTTTCGGGTACGATTCCTGTGTAACTGAAGCTTAGAGACTTTTCCTGGAAGCATGGTATCAGCCACTTCACTGTACAAGTACAGCTTGCTATCAGTTCTCAGCATAGAGTACCCCGGATTTGCCTAAGATACATGCCTACAACCTTCCACCTGGACAACCAACGCCAGGCTGACTTAACCTTCTCCGTCCTCTCATCGCATTACACAGAAGTATTGGAATATTAACCAATTTCCCATCGACTACGCCTCTCGGCCTCGCCTTAGGGGTCGACTCACCCAGCCCCGATTAACGTTGGACTGGAACCCTTGGTCTTTCAGCGTGCGAGTTTTTCACTCGCATTGTCGTTACTCACGTCAGCATTCGCACTTCTGATACCTCCAGCAGACTTCTCAATCCACCTTCATCGGCTTACAGAACGCTCCCCTACCACGCATAATAAATTATGCATCCGCAGCTTCGGCATATAGTTTTAGCCCCGTTACATCTTCCGCGCAGGCCGACTCGACTAGTGAGCTATTACGCTTTCTTTAAAGGGTGGCTGCTTCTAAGCCAACCTCCTAGCTGTCTATGCCTTCCCACATCGTTTCCCACTTAACTATAATTTTGGGGCCTTAGCTGGCGGTCTGGATTGTTTTCCTCTTGACTACGGACGTTAGCACCCGCAGTCTGTCTCCCGGATAGTACTCATTGGTATTCGGAGTTTGCATCGGTTTGGTAAGTCGGGATGACCCCCTAGCCGAAACAGTGCTCTACCCCCAATGGTATTCGTCCGAGGCGCTACCTAAATAGCTTTCGGGGAGAACCAGCTATCACCAAGTTTGATTAGCCTTTCACCCCTATCCACAAGTCATCCCCTGGCTTTTCAACGACAGTGGGTTCGGTCCTCCAGTTAGTGTTACCCAACCTTCAACCTGCTCATGGATAGATCACCTGGTTTCGGGTCTATACCCAGCAACTAAACGCCCTATTAAGACTCGGTTTCCCTACGGCTCCCCTATGCGGTTAACCTCGCTACTGAATATAAGTCGCTGACCCATTATACAAAAGGTACGCAGTCACCGGACTAAGCCGGCTCCCACTGCTTGTATGCATGCGGTTTCAGGATCTATTTCACTCCCCTCACAGGGGTTCTTTTCGCCTTTCCCTCACGGTACTGGTTCACTATCGGTCAGTCAGGAGTATTTAGCCTTGGAGGATGGTCCCCCCATATTCAGACAAGGTTTCACGTGCCTCGCCCTACTCGACATCATCATATAAGCCCTTTCGTGTACAGGACTATCACCGTCTACGGTCGCACTTCCCAGAGCGTTCCACTAGAACTTATATGACTTAATGGGCTCTTCCCCTTTCGCTCGCCGCTACTGAGGGAATCTCAATTGATTTCTTTTCCTAAGGGTACTGAGATGTTTCACTTCCCCTCGTTCGCCTTGCAACACTATGTATTCATGTTGCAATACCTACCTTATGGTAAGTGGGTTTCCCCATTCAGACATCTCCGGATCACAGGATATTTGCCGCCTCCCCGGAGCTTTTCGCAGGCTATCACGTCTTTCTTCGCCTCTGACTGCCAAGGCATCCACCACATGCACTTAATTACTTGACTATACAACCCCAAACAGTCGTTTATCCTTACAAGTAGGATAAGCAACAGAGTTTGTCTTGCGACTTACTCATACAGTTGGCGTTTTGTAGATTTAACTACAGTACAGCTTCAATTAGATTCATATACCAAAACGCTTGATTCAGTTAATTTCGCTAGAACTCATTTCTTGTAGTTGCCTACTTGAAACGAGTTTGAACAAATTATTTCAACTCAAATATATTCTGTTAATGATTTTTCCAGCCTTCGTCAGGTCAGGAAACTGTGATAAATCACAGAGATTATCAAGTCCGCGTATCATAACGCTTGTACTTGTTAATCTCTAGGATCTAAATACTTGATCGCTTAGGAACTAAACAACTTCATCACTGTATGATTACATACTGCGCGAAGCGTAGCTTCTTGCTTAAATTTCAAGTAAAAGCAGTGCTTTTATGATCTTGAAATTTGGTGGAGACTAGGAGAGTCGAACTCCTGACCTCCTGCGTGCAAAGCAGGCGCTCTACCAACTAAGCTAAGTCCCCAGCTTATCAATAAGTCAATGTTTCTGATTTTCCGTACTTCGTCAGTAGTGGTGGGTCTGACAAGACTTGAACTTGTGACCCCACGCTTATCAAGCGTGTGCTCTAACCAACTGAGCTACAGACCCTCAGATACATCGTATGAAGAACAACTTGTTGTGGATCCTTACCAATCGTCAATCTTTCGTTAAGGAGGTGATCCAGCCGCAGGTTCCCCTACGGCTACCTTGTTACGACTTCACCCCAGTCATCTGCCACACCGTGGTAAGCGTCCCCCCTAAGGTTAGACTACCTACTTCTGGTGCAACAAACTCCCATGGTGTGACGGGCGGTGTGTACAAGGCCCGGGAACGTATTCACCGCGGCATTCTGATCCGCGATTACTAGCGATTCCGACTTCATGGAGTCGAGTTGCAGACTCCAATCCGGACTACGATCGGCTTTTTGAGATTAGCATCCTCTCGCGAGGTAGCAACCCTTTGTACCGACCATTGTAGCACGTGTGTAGCCCTGGTCGTAAGGGCCATGATGACTTGACGTCGTCCCCGCCTTCCTCCAGTTTGTCACTGGCAGTATCCTTAAAGTTCCCGGCTTAACCCGCTGGCAAATAAGGAAAAGGGTTGCGCTCGTTGCGGGACTTAACCCAACATCTCACGACACGAGCTGACGACAGCCATGCAGCACCTGTATGTAAGTTCCCGAAGGCACCAATCCATCTCTGGAAAGTTCTTACTATGTCAAGACCAGGTAAGGTTCTTCGCGTTGCATCGAATTAAACCACATGCTCCACCGCTTGTGCGGGCCCCCGTCAATTCATTTGAGTTTTAGTCTTGCGACCGTACTCCCCAGGCGGTCTACTTATCGCGTTAGCTGCGCCACTAAAGCCTCAAAGGCCCCAACGGCTAGTAGACATCGTTTACGGCATGGACTACCAGGGTATCTAATCCTGTTTGCTCCCCATGCTTTCGCACCTCAGTGTCAGTATTAGGCCAGATGGCTGCCTTCGCCATCGGTATTCCTCCAGATCTCTACGCATTTCACCGCTACACCTGGAATTCTACCATCCTCTCCCATACTCTAGCCAACCAGTATCGAATGCAATTCCCAAGTTAAGCTCGGGGATTTCACATTTGACTTAATTGGCCACCTACGCGCGCTTTACGCCCAGTAAATCCGATTAACGCTTGCACCCTCTGTATTACCGCGGCTGCTGGCACAGAGTTAGCCGGTGCTTATTCTGCGAGTAACGTCCACTATCCAAGAGTATTAATCTCGGTAGCCTCCTCCTCGCTTAAAGTGCTTTACAACCAAAAGGCCTTCTTCACACACGCGGCATGGCTGGATCAGGGTTCCCCCCATTGTCCAATATTCCCCACTGCTGCCTCCCGTAGGAGTCTGGGCCGTGTCTCAGTCCCAGTGTGGCGGATCATCCTCTCAGACCCGCTACAGATCGTCGCCTTGGTAGGCCTTTACCCCACCAACTAGCTAATCCGACTTAGGCTCATCTATTAGCGCAAGGCCCGAAGGTCCCCTGCTTTCTCCCGTAGGACGTATGCGGTATTAGCATCCCTTTCGAGATGTTGTCCCCCACTAATAGGCAGATTCCTAAGCATTACTCACCCGTCCGCCGCTAGGTCAGGTAGCAAGCTACCTTTCCCCGCTCGACTTGCATGTGTTAAGCCTGCCGCCAGCGTTCAATCTGAGCCATGATCAAACTCTTCAGTTTAATACTATGTAGCACCTTAAAGGGTGCCAATCTTGGCTCATCAATTTTCTGACAAATATTTCTCAAATAAACTTCGAGTAATTTCTACCATCAATCAATGAAAATAATTTCGATCGATCAACCAGTAAAAATCCACACAAGTTGTTCTTCATAATCTCTTAATGATCTTTCTAACACCTCGTCAGTGCCAGAAGCTGGACTTCGATAAACTTAACAACTCCGCCATTCTGCTTCGTTCGTTTCCGTCTATCTCGTCGGTATGGGTGCATTCTAGAGGATTTCAGAATCATTGCAACCCCCAATTCACTATATTTTTCACGTATGTCTTTTTTTTCTACAAAAATTACTAAAAAATCGCTTTTTTATCTAATTTTTAAGCGTTTTTATGCAATAAACCCACTAAACACTTCATTTTATTTTTATAACTGAAAATTCATTTAGACCTAAAAACTATCACAATAATATTTAAAACAGTATTTTTAGCCTTTTGATATTGAAATCTTGTCTTTTATTTAAATTAGCTCGTCAAAAGAAAACCAAAATTCCCCTACCTTGCCCAACAAATCGATCTAAATCCTAGACTCCTCAATTGATGAGTTATTTTTGACGTAAAAAGCTTTTATAAAAGCCTATTCTTAGGCTGCTATATAAAAAAAGTATTCATTTTTAGTTTTCGAATCCCAAAACCATGCTTAGATCACTTATATATAGAAGATAAAGTCTGTTATTTTGCATTAAGCGACTTTTTCCTGTTGTTGCTGTCTAAGCCAGTGCTGCATAACTTCTACAATCATGTCTTTCTTGCCCTGATAATCCTCGGCAATAAAGAATAATTTCGCGCGTCGCGGTAACTGCTCTTCAATCAGGGAAAATAAAAAGTAATGCGCGGCCAGATCAAGCTGCATAAATAAAGTATAGACAGATCCATAGAGTTGCTGTTTTTGTTCGACCGGCTGGTATTCAAATAAGAACCGTAATATGCAATCGATCTGTTCATCAAAAATATCTTCTGTTGGAAAGCGATACATTCAATCACCTCTGCTTTAATTTTTTATGTTTTGCACTTTTCTTTTGGAGTCAATTGAAATGAACTCACCCTTAGAGGTCATTCACCTAAGTTCGATTTGCTGATTAATTTTAAGTTTAGTTGTTCAACAAGAAGAGTAGGCATTCAGATTTATATTTTGATTACGCAATCAGAATAAATAAAAAAGGAAGAGATCTCTCCCAAAATCTCCTCCTTAGAATTGAATCTTTACCCGATCCATTATGTCATTATTATAGTTATTCGCTTTAAAGCTTTTAAAAAGAGCCTCTTGGAAAAGAGACTTCTCAGTTGTGGAGTACTATTATTTTTACTACCCTCTAGATGCTCTAAACGAATTCTCTAGATGAATAAATCCTATACATAATAAAGATGAAAAGCAAGTGATTTGGGAAAAATTAACTCTTGTTTTCATAGGGTTTTTTTTGACTTTACTTATTTGATTTTTAAATATAGAACATCAACAAAAAAAGCAGACCGAAGCCTGCTTTTATTTCAATAACTTATCCGTTTTTTAGTCAATAAAAGTGACTTTAGCGATTGCTTTTTTACTGGCCTGAACAATCAAAGTTACGTTCTCTTTCACAGAATAGGTCGTATCTACAGTCTGCCAATCCACTTTCACTGCACCACGGCCTAATGCATCCTTAGCCTGGGCTGCATTTTTGGTTAAGCCGGCTTCACGTAAAATCGAGGTAATAAAGATTTCCCCACCAAACTCGCCACGCGAAATAGTGACTTCTGGCGTACCTTCGGGTAATTCACCTTCAGTAATGATATTGCCCGCGCCTTTATGCGCATTGGCAGCCGCCTCTGCACCATGGAAACGCTCAACCAGCTCCAGTGCAAGAATCTTTTTGACTTCTTGCGGGTTACGGCCTTCTGCCACTTCTTTTAATAGTTGCTGAATTTCTTCAATGGTTTTGAAGCTCAGCAGATCAAAATAACGCTCAATCAATGCATCCGGCATTGAGAGCACTTTCTGGTACATCGCGCCCGGTGCATCAAATACACCAATATAGTTACCTAAAGATTTAGACATCTTGTTGACGCCATCTAAACCTTCAAGGATTGGCACTGTGATACAGACTTGAGCTTCTTGGTTATAGCGACCTTGTAAGGTACGACCCATCAACAAGTTAAAGGTTTGGTCTGTACCACCCAATTCAACATCTGCTTCCAACGCAACAGAGTCATAGCCTTGTACCAATGGGTACAAAAATTCATGAATCGCGATCGGTTGTTGATTGTTATAACGCTTGGTGAAGTCATCACGCTCAAGCATACGTGCAACCGTTTGCTGTGATGCCAATTGAATTAAATCAGCCGCAGTTTTTTGTGCAAACCACTCCGAGTTAAACACCACTTTGGTTTTGTTTGGATCAAGAATTTTAAATACTTGTTCTTGATATGTTTTAGCGTTCTCTAAAACCTGTTCACGTGACAATGGCGGACGTGTAGCACTTTTTCCGGTTGGGTCACCGATCATCGCAGTATAGTCACCAATTAGGAACAACACTTCATGACCCAAGTCTTGGAATACTTTTAACTTATTAATAAGAACTGTGTGGCCCAAGTGCAAATCAGGTGCAGTCGGGTCAAAACCCGCTTTAATTTTTAATGGACGATTCAATTTTAATTTCTTGAGAAGGTCTTCTTCAGAAATAATTTCGTGGGTGCCTCGTTGAATGAGGGCAAGTTGTTCTTCAGCCGGCAGGAAATTTGACATCACAAAATCCAATACATCAGTTACTCAATT
The DNA here is from genome assembly GCF_000369665.1 of Acinetobacter sp. CIP 51.11. Lineage (GTDB taxonomy): Bacteria > Pseudomonadota > Gammaproteobacteria > Pseudomonadales > Moraxellaceae > Acinetobacter > Acinetobacter lwoffii_S. The sequence goes on along the minus strand of NZ_KB850128.1, from coordinate 213,347 downwards.
TGTGCGATATACTAACACTTTTTCAGCATATTGCAGGCTTAAGAATAACCATGACAGCGATCTATATTGGGGTAATGACGGGCACAAGCATGGATGGTGTCGATATTGTTGCTGCTTCTTTTGATCCACTCCAGCTTCATGCCACACTCACTTTGGCATTTGATCCTGACCTTCGGGATGAGCTGATGGCACTGACCTTGCCGGATGACAATGAAATTGACCGCATGGGCAAGGCTGATGTTGCACTGGCACAAATGATTGGTCATGGTATTAATACGTTGATTGAAAAAAATAACCTGGATAAATCCAGAATTAAGGCGATTGGCTCGCATGGCCAGACTATCCGGCATCGTCCTGAACATGGCTTCACCCTGCAAATTGGCGACCCGAACATCATTACTGAAATTACCCAGATTCCGGTGATTTCAGATTTCCGTCGTCGTGATCTGGCGGCAGGTGGTCAGGGAGCACCTTTAGTTCCAGCATTTCATCAGGATATTTTCCAGCATAACAGCATTCACCGGGTAATTTTAAATCTGGGCGGTATAGCGAATGTCAGCCTGCTGCCTGCCGGCAAGCCTGAAGAGGTGTATGGTTTTGATACCGGACCGGCCAATATCCTGATGGATGCTTGGTGTTCCCGTTATACCGGTCAGCCTTTTGATGAAAATGGTAACTGGGCAGCCTATGGCACCCCGATTCGCAGTTTGCTTGATCGCTTGCAGTCACACGAATTCTTCTCTAAAGAACCCCCAAAAAGTACCGGTCGTGAAGATTTCAATCTGGAATGGCTAGATGAACAGATTGCCGACTGGCGCAATGACCTACAATACGATGAACTGGAAGACACTCCGGAAAATGTACAGGCGACTTTATTAAAGCTCACCACCCGAGCCATTAAAAAAGCAATTTACCGCTCTGGCATGGATACCGGACAGGTTTTTGTTTGCGGTGGTGGTGCCTACAACTCACATTTACTGGAGCAGTTGCGCTGGCGCCTGCGCAAACATGAATGGAGCGTACAGACTACCGCCGATCTGGGCCTCAGTCCAACCTGGGTAGAAGCCACCGCCTTTGCCTGGCTGGCCATGCGTTTTATGAATCAACTGAATGGCAACCTACCTGCAGTCACTGGTGCCGCTGGTTATCGTGTGCTTGGTACGATTACTGCTGTTTAAATTCAGCGAATTACTATTATCTTGCATGACTATATAGCTACTCAAAAACAGTCATCAAAAAAGGTCTGCATTCATGCAGACCTTTTTCCTTTTTGAATACTCTTTATTGCATTAAATTTTTGGCATTTTCATTTCTAAAGGCACGCAAAATCTGCTGACCGGCACGACCTGTAGGACTTAAGCCCAAACGCTGCTGTTCCTGACGAATCGCCTGACGGGTTTTATCTCCAATCAGACCATCTACCGCACCAATGTCATAACCTCGATTCAATAAAAATTGCTGGATCTCACGACGTTCTGCACGAGAAGTTCCCGGATCATCAGTAGGCCATGTGGTCATAAATGAGCCTTTACCTTGCAGGCGATCGGATAAATGCGCAATCGCCAAGGCATAACTTTCTGCCGCGTTATAGCTATAAATGGCATCAAAGTTTTTAAAGACCAAAAATACTGGACCACTCGGGCCTGCAGGTGTAACCAATCCGGCCTGAGAAGATTGCGATAAATTTCCTTGAACCAATGCCGAACCATCGGCACGAACCACCCCTTGATTGATCCAACTACTCAAGGATTTTTTATTTCTTCGACCTTCACCGGAAACCGACATGCCTTGAGGGATCTTGACTTCAAAACCCCAAGGCTGTCCGCTCTGCCAGCCACGCTTGCTTAAAAAGTTGGCAGTTGATGCGAGTGCATCCGGAATGCTCGAAACTAGATCACGTCGGCCATCACCATCAAAATCAACTGCAAGCTCATCATAAGTCGATGGCATAAACTGGGTATGACCAAATGCGCCTGCCCAGGAACCCTTTAATTGTTCTTCACGCACATCGCCACGCTGTAACAGTTTCATAGTGGTAAAAAACTCACCACGGAAATAACTCTGGCGACGACCTTCACAGCTCAAAGTTCCTAAAGCCTGTAATAAAGGATATTTCCCCGAAATATCACCAAAATTACTTTCGACACCCCATACCGCAACTACCGTTTCTGCAGGTATACCATAGGTGGCAGCAACACGATTGAGCACCTCACGATGTTGCTGTAATTTTTGCCGGCCGAGCTGAACCCGTTCTTCATCCACCAAACCAGACAGATAATCCCAAATTGGGGTAGAAAATTCAGGCTGGTAATTTAGGCGTTCAATCACTGAATAATCAGGGCTTAAGTTTTGGGTATAACGATCATAGGTACTGCCGCTTACACCTCTAGCAACAGCTTGACTGCGCAAATTGGCGAGACAGTTTTGAAAATTATTTTGGGAGGCATAATTCGGGATATTTGAACTAGAGGTCAAATCAGTCGGCGTGACACGTTGACCATTAATAATAAGTTCAGCCTGTGCCTGTGAAGCAGCCAAGACCACAGAACCAATAAAAAGTGCAAGCCGTTGCATAAGACCCTTGAGTATTTAGATTTTGAATTATGTTTCTACCTTAGCAGCTCATGATGAAAATTAAAGCGCCAATGCGTAAATTTAAATTCATAATTCCTACACTTTTAAATTCATTTTGTAATCTTTAAATTTAAACATGAGTTATCCACAAGCCTGATTTAAATTCAAATCAGCGGGATTTTTAAATTCAAATTCAAAACACTTGCAATCAGTTTTAAATTTAAAAATTACTGGGGATAACTTGTTTCAGGAAAAGCGACTCTCGATCATCAACATGCTCTAATTACACTAGTTTTTCTTTTAAATTCATTTAAATAATGGGCTAATATTTTTAAATTCAAAACTTTGAATTTATTTATCCAGTTTTAAATTTGAATTCATATTTTTTGAATTTAAAAGCGCAAGTTTAAATTCAAAGTCCGATTTAAATTTGAAGTTGTTTTTATGAATTTAAATTCAAAACCACTTTCCAGTTTTAAATTCAAACTTTGATTTTAGGCTTATCCACAAATGAATATGACAAAATTCAGCGGTAAATAAGATTTTATTGAATTGTTATATTTATACTCAATTGATCAGTTTATAAGCAATTGATTTGAAAAATCATCCGACCAATGGCAGGCATTTTTAAAGAGGCGCAATCATGCCTGAAAGCAGACAAATAAAAAAGCGATCATCGAAGTGATCGCTTTTTTTATCAGCAAGTTAAAGCCTAGATGGTCATATCTTCGCTCAATGCCAATGGATTTGGTAAAATTTTCGCCAGTTGGCGGCAAAGCACAGACAATTGCGCGCTGTCATTTGGCATCAGGGTGATGTGACCAATCTTACGGCCTTCGCGCTCTGACTTGTTGTAGAGATGCAAATGCGCACCTTCCAGAGCCAGAACATCTGCAGATTTTGGATGCTGACCAATGATGTTCACCAAGACAGTTGGACGGATCACTTCAGTTGAACCTAAAGGCAAACCAGCCACCGCACGCACATGGTTTTCAAACTGCGAACATACGGCGCCTTCAATCGACCAGTGTCCCGAGTTATGCACGCGTGGTGCCATCTCGTTAGCATATAGGCCTTTGTCTGTCACAAACAGCTCAAGGGTCAGGACACCAATATAATTCAGATGATTCAGCAGGCGAGTGATATAGTCCTGCGCCACAGGCTGCAAATCTGCACTGTTTGGTGCAGGCACAATCGAGTGCGACAGGATCCCGTTATGATGATGGTTTTCTGCCAAAGGCCAGGTTTTGACATCGCCATTCTGACCACGCACTGCAATGATCGAGACTTCACGCGAGAAAGTCACGAAACTTTCAGCAATCAGTTCACCCGCAGGGCCCAATTCTGTCCAAGCCTGATCAATCTGATCGGCCGAACGTAAAACGAATTGGCCTTTGCCATCATAACCGCCACGTGAAGTTTTCAGTACGATCGGCAAACCCAGTTCAGCTACAGCAGCCTGTAAGCTTTCCAGTGAAGTGACCGCTTTGTACGGTGCAACCGGAATAGCCAGTTCATCAAACAAGGCTTTTTCAGACAAACGATGCTGGGCAATCGCTAAAGCTTGACGTGGCGGATGCAGTTGCTTGCTTTGTGTGAGTACATCAACATCTGCAAGGGGCGTGTTTTCAAACTCCAGACTAAATACATCTGCACTGCTGATAAAGTCTTGTAGACCGTTTTCAGCCTGGCTCGAAATCACCGGGCCCAAAGCAGCAGAAGGGCAGTCTGTGCTGGCTTCAAAAAATGTACATTGAATATTTAATGGAAGTGCCGCTTGCGCCATCATACGACCCAGCTGACCGCCACCAAAAATACCGATGGTTTTATCCATAATCTGTGTCTCGACTTAAGCCTGGCCTGGAATATTGTTGCTTGCTACTTTATCTGTTTGCGCTGCACGGAAATCTGCAACATTTTTTGCGATTTCTGGACGGGTCAAACCCAGAATTTGCGCAGCCATAATGGCAGCATTGGTGGCACCGGCAGGACCAATCGCCAAGGTACCGACTGCAATACCTGCTGGCATTTGCACAATAGACAGCAATGAATCAACACCGTTTAAAATCGAAGATTTCACCGGTACACCCAAAACTGGAAGATCAGTTTTCGCCGCACACATCCCCGGTAAATGCGCTGCGCCACCTGCACCGGCAATAATTACCTGAATACCACGATCACGCGCTTGCTCGGCATATTCAAACAGGCGGTCTGGGGTACGGTGTGCAGAAACAACTTCGGCTTCAAATGGGACACCAAGCTGCTTGAGCATATTGGCAGTGTGTTCGAGAGTTGCCCAATCTGATTGAGAACCCATGATAATACCTACGAGAGGAGTATCTTGTGCAGCAGCCGCATTCATTGCAAATTTTCCAGAGATTAAAGTGAGAAAAGATAAATCTCGACGAGAGAGCCAAGCTTGAATAGGAGTTGCCTATTATAGACTGAAATTGATTTGGTCTAAAGTTCAGCTCAAGAATTAAAATTATCTGTTGGGAAAATGGTCAAAAATAAAACAATAATTTTGCGGCTAAAAATACAAAAATAGGACATACATCACATTAAAAAAAAGTATAACTATCAATATAAAACTTTTTTGCAATGAATAACTTAATACTAAAACCTATACATTGGCAGGGCATTTTTATGTGGTACAAACTAAAAATCTGGCTACAGAATCCCTCAGAAAACTTATGGTTGATGCCAGCTCTTGGCGCCGTCTTTGCGACCTTTTTCTCGCTATTTGCAATCGCCAGTCGCTATTTTATCCCGACCAGCACTGTTCCCAATATCAGTACTGAAACTCTGAGCAGCCTGCTAGATATTATTGCTTCCAGCATGCTGGCAGTCACCACTTTTTCCCTGTCGATTATGGTCGCAGCCTTTGCGTCTGCCTCATCCAGCGGGACACCACGTGCCTATCAGCTGATGATGAGTGATGACAATACCCGCCTTGCTATCAGCAGTTTTATCTCGGCTTTTATTTATGCTGTAATTGCCAAGATTGCGCTCGGGCTTGGCTATTATGGTCCTGCAGGTAGATTTGTACTGTTTATCAGTACCATTTTGGTATTGATGTACCTGATTTATATCCTGATTCGCTGGGTACACACCCTGTCGCAACTGGGCAACCTCACCACCACCATTCACAAAATTGAAGTCGCTGCTTCTACGGCCTTGGCGGAGTTTCGACATCAGCCGAATTTTGGTGCCACCGGACAACGTCCAGAGCAAGCAGCTGCCTTTCATGTTTTTAGTACCCAGACCGGCTATTTCACCAATTTTAATAGTGAAGGACTGGAGCAACTGGCCGTCAGCCAACAGCTGCATATCCATCTTCCCCAGCTACCCGGAAAATTTCTGGATCCGATGACGGCACTGGCAGAGGTATATAGCGACCGCGCTTTCAGCCCGGAACAGCAGCAGGAGATCCGAAACTCCATTTTGAATCATGTAATCATTGAAACCAATCGCAGCTTTTTACAGGACCCGCGTTTTGGTGTGGTGGTGATGAGCGAAGTGGGGCAGAAAGCGATGTCTCCCGCAGTGAACGATGTTGGATCAGCGATTAATGCCGTTGATGCCTTAACCCGAATCCTGATTGACAGCAAGGCCGCTGAAGATTTACCGGAGCGGGATTGTCCGCATATCAGTGTGGATATCTTTGATCTCGGGGATTTGATTTACAGTAGTTTTGCACCAATGGCCCGAGATTGTGTGGGTTGTATTGAACTCAATCAGAGAATATTGAAATGTTTAGCGATGATTCAACATAATGTACCCGAACCTGAACTAAAACAGGCTGCAGAAATAATGGCGATTGAATTAATCCAACGCTGCCTGAATAAACTGGAATTTGAACCGGATCGGCAGAAATTACTTTCTGAATTTAGAAGCCATTTCCCCCTGATTCAGCTGAGCCATTAGATCAAGTTAAGGGGTACGGAAGACAAAATAGACACATCCACACAGACATAAAGCGGCCCAGAGATAATCCAGTTTAAAAGGCTGCTTAAACATGAAGATCATAAAAGGAACGAAGACCAGTAAGGTCACGACTTCCTGGGTAATTTTCATTTGACCCACCGCTAGTCCTTGCTGCGCCAGTAATCTGGTCGCCGGAATCATCAGGCTATATTCAAACAGGGCAATGGCCCAGCTGAATAAAATCGCTTGCCAGAGCGGCGCATCATGCGGCAAAAACTTTAAATGCCCATACCAGGCCAGGGTCATAAAACAGTTGGCAATTACCAGAAGAAATAAAGCCGGCAGCATTTGCATGCACTCTGCAAAAAAGTCGAACTCATTTTACGGTTTATTTGGCGAAAAGATATTGCATCGCTTTGAAATTTTCTTTGAATTTATTCGTGAAACAGGATTTAAAAAATCCCACAACAAGGCCAGAATTTTCACTATCTTTTCAGCTAAAGCCTTGCTATCGTTGCTTGCAAATTGAATAAATCATGACAACAGCACCAATATAAAGTGATGGGTCAGACAGGAACGGAGTAAAGTAGATGCATCTGCATGTTTTGGGTATTTGTGGCACCTTTATGGGCTCGTTAGCGCTACTTGCACGCGATCTGGGCCACCAGGTAACAGGTTCAGACCTGAATGTGTATCCACCCATGTCGACCCAACTTGAAAATGCGGGCATCACTTTAATGCAGGGTTATGACCGCAGTCATTTACAGCCTCATCCGGATCTGGTGATCGTCGGCAATGCCATGAAGCGTGGTATTGATGCAGTCGAATATATGCTGAATGCAGGTCTGCCTTATATTTCAGGTCCGCAGTTCCTGGCTGATCATGTTCTGCAAGGTAAACACGTGCTGGGTGTCGCCGGAACACATGGTAAAACCACGACCACCACGATGCTGGCTTGGGTACTGGATCAAGCCGGTCTGGAGCCAGGTTTTCTGATTGGCGGTGTGCCATTGGGCTTTTCGGAAAGTGCGCGTCTCGGTGGTGGGAAATATTTCTGTGTCGAAGCCGATGAATATGATTCTGCTTTCTTCGACAAGCGTTCCAAGTTCGTGCATTACCATCCAAAAACAGCAATTTTAAATAACCTGGAATTTGACCATGCCGATATCTTTGATGATTTGGCGGCAATTCAAAAACAGTTTCATCATTTAGTTCGTACTATTCCAAGTGAAGGCCGGATTATCGCGCCGATTACTGAAAGCAATATTGATGAAGTGCTGGAGCAGGGCTGCTGGACGCCTGTAGTGCGCACCAGTCTAGATGCCAACGAAAAATCTGAACTTTATGCAGAACAATTGTCAGCAGATGGTTCACATTTCAAAGTCCTGCAACAGGGCGTAGTCAAAGGCGAAGTACAGTGGAATATGACCGGGCAGCATTCGGTGGCGAATGCCTTGGCCACCATTGCCGCTGCTGAACATGTCGGCGTATCGATTGAAACCGCCTGTGAAGCGCTGTCCAATTTTGGTGGTGTGAAACGCCGTATGGAACTATTAGGCACAGTCCGTGGTATCGAAGTTTATGATGACTTCGCCCATCATCCGACGGCGATTGATACGACCTTAGAAGGTGCGCGCAAGCGTCTGGGTGAACGCAAACTCTGGGCGATTATTGAACCACGTTCCAATACTATGCGCATGGGCAGTCATAAAGATGGCTTAGCTCATTCAGCACGTCTGGCCGATGAAGTGATCTGGTATCAACCGGAAGGACTGGACTGGGATCTGCAACCGGTCATTGAGGCTGCGCCAAACAAGGCCAAAGTTGCACGCACACTGGATGACATCATTCAGACCGTAGTAGCAGAAGCAGGCGAGGGCGATGCCGTAGTAATTATGTCGAATGGCGGTTTTGGTGGTTTGCATCAGAAGCTGATCACTGTTTTACAAGCATAAAACAGATTTAAGTGAAATGAAGAAGCCCGTTTAGCGGGCTTTTTTTAGCATATTAAAACCTTGCTTCAGCAAAAGTGAACAGTTGTTCTGATCCTGCAATCCTATGATTTAAACATTGACCCAAAGAGCAGATTTACCTCTGAACCATCCCGAATGATCTTTTGTTGCAATCTGTACACAAGACTCATTGCAGCGCCATATCACTCAAGGCACAATCGAGAAGAACACAGGTATCTATAGGCCTGAAAGCCAGATCATGAATCAGCCCATCGCTGTCACTATATAAAAGCAATCGAGGCGTTCATTATTCTCGCTGAGTCAGGTCATTCTCATTCCTCACTCCATTAGGAGATGTGTCATGACAACGATGAAAGCGATGGTCTATTACGGCGCAAATGATATCCGCTTTGAAGACCGCCCGGTTCCCACCATTTTGCATCCCGGCGATGCCATCATTAAACTCGAAAAAGTTACCATCTGTGGTACCGACTTAGGTATCTGGAAAGGTAAAAACCCCGAAATTGAGCAGGAGGCCACACGTAAAGAGGGCAGCTTTAAGGGGCGTATTTTAGGTCACGAAGGTATTGGCATTGTGGAAGAAGTCGGTTCCGCCGTGCAGAATTTCAAAAAGGGCGACCGGGTGATTATTTCCTGTGTCAGCCGCTGCGGAACCTGTGAAAACTGCCAGAAACAGCTCTATGCGCATTGCCGCAATGAAGGCGGCTGGATCATGGGTTATATGATTGACGGTACCCATGCCGAATATGTACGCACGCCCTTTGCCGACACCTCACTCTATCATTTACCCGAAGGCCTGAATCAAGATGTGGCCGTATTCCTTTCAGATATCCTGCCAACTTCACATGAAATTGGCGTGCAATATGGCGATGTCAAACCAGGCGACAATATTGCGATTGTCGGGGCAGGGCCAATCGGCATGAGCTGTCTGCTCACTGCCTAGTTCTATTCACCTGCCAATATTATTATGGTGGATATGGATGATAACCGGCTGGAATTTGCCAAGACTGTCGGTGCAACGCATACCATCAACTCCGCCAAAGAAGATGCCATTCAAAAAATTTTAGAGATTACCGATGGACCCGGGGTTGACTGTGCCATTGAAGCAGTGGGGGTGGAGCCTACCTGGAATATTTGCCAGCATGTCGTGAAGGAGGGCGGGCATATTGCCAACGTCGGCGTACATGGTAAACCGGTGAGTTTTGAACTGAACAAACTGTGGATTAAAAACCTGACCATTACTACCGGTCTGGTGAATGCCAATACCACAGGGATGTTGCTGAAAACCTGCTGTTCCGGCAAATTGCCCCTAGAAAAACTGGCGACCCATCATTTTAAATTTTCCGATTTTGAAAAAGCCTATGATGTCTTTAAACATGCCTCTGATGAAAAGGCCTTAAAAGTCATGATTGACATGACCTAATCCACATCAGACAAAAAAGTCCGCCATGCGGACTTTTTATTTTCAGCTTTGATCCATCAGATCAAAAATAGGGGACATAACCACGCTGCTTATAACCTTTTGGCGATGCCAGACTGGCCTGATTTTCTTCCAGGCGATACAGTACTTTGAGGAATTCGGCAATTCCTGACTGCTGTAAGGCATGCGGATCAAATTGCTTAAAACCTAAACGTGAAAATAAAGAAGAAATTTCACTGTGTTTATGCACATATTTCATTGACCATTCCGAGAAATGGGACTGCTCTACTATTGCATCTGCAAAACGTAGGACATTGTGATGGCGGAGATCCTGACAAATGCTCTGAAATAAACTTTCCACTACTTCAGCCTGACCTTCAAGGCACTGGAAAAATTTGCCATGGGAATAATACAACACCCCATGAATCTGATGCTGAAGATTGAACTTCCGGGCAGTGGCCAAAATATCACTCAAATCTTGTAACAACTCTTGTTCAGATTCTATGCGTTCACTGGCATAGCAAAGCTGTAGCATCATGCCATCTCACTAGAGGGAAGAATTAAAAACACAATTTAATCAATAATTTTAAATTAAGTCGACTATTTTTTAAGCAAATATCCGTTTTTGCTTACACGGTTTTCAGTTTGCATTTCTGGATTAAACTTTTAACAATAGTGCCTAAATTATTAAACGAATATTTTCATACACCTACCGTAAGCATGAGGATCACCTGATGTTAAAAGATCTGATTTTAACCCTTGCCTTGTTATGTGTGTGTTTTATCCTGATGATCACTTTAAATAACTGGCAATTCAGCGCTCAAACCAATCTGCTGATCAGTTCAATTTTTATTAGCTGGACGATCTTGAAATTTGTTGGGCATCGTATTTATTTTCATGCCAGTTACCTGCTGATTATGGCAATTTTAGTGATGCTGCAACAGTTTGAAGAAATTTTCTGGGCGATGACCGGGGTGATGGCAGGTTTCGGTTTATATACCCTGTTACAGGTTATATTGATTCCTGCCTTGAAAGAAAAACTGCATTTATCTTTCGGGAAATCCCCTTGGGTAGTTAAATAGCCGTTGCTGCGACATCTGCCAGACTTCGATCACGTTTAAACATGACATCCACATAGGAACATTGCGGGATGATGGTTAAACTTTTTTCACGGGCAAAATCAACCAGTACATCCAGCATTTTTCGGGCAATACCTTGGCCACGCAGGGAATCATCGACCCAAGTATGATCGGCAATGATGACGGCATCGCCCCGCCATTGATAAGTGATCTCCGCCAGGCGGCGTCCTTGATCTTCCATAAAAAATACACCACCACGTTTTGAATCTTGATATTTAATTTCCATACAAATCTAAACCTTTGTTGTCATTTTAAAATTATAAAACATCATTAAAGCGAGGCTCTCGCTCGAACACGGATTTGGCAAAAGGGCATTTTGGAATAATCCTGATGCCGTGTTCACGGGCAAAATTCACAGCGGCCTCGACCAGATAATACCCGACGTGCTGGCCGCGTAGACTGTCATCGACCCAGGTGTGTTCAATCACTAATTGATCTTCATTTACTCTGGAATAACTCATTTCTGCCAGACGTTTTTCATTTGGCTCTACAAACCATAAACCTCCAGTGTCCTGTTGCTGATGCTCGATCAACATGCCGATCCTCTCCTTGTTTTTAAGCCAGACTGACATATTTTTCCCTGCTCTATTGTTAGATTTCTTTTAAAGGATTGTGAATCTGTCCTTCTGACCAATACCGCATTTTGCTCAACAGGTTTAAACTGCCGGCCGGTTCTTTTTATCAGATATGTATGTCTAGCTCTTCTTCCACCTCTTCGGTGACACGTCAATGGGTTTGTGTGATTGCTTTAGCCTCTGCTGCCTTTATTTTTAATACCACCGAATTTATCCCGGTGGCGCTATTAAGTGATATTGGTACCAGTTTTGCCATGTCACCGACCCAGGTCGGGTGGATGCTGACAATTTATGCCTGGGTCGTGGCGCTGCTTTCTTTGCCAATGATGTTACTGACCAAAAATATTGAACGGCGCTTTCTGCTGATGGTTTTATTTGCGGTGTTTATTTTCAGTCATGTGCTGTCCTATTTTGCCTGGAGCTTTAGCATTCTGGTGTTGAGCCGGATTGGTATTGCCGTGGCGCATGCGCTGTTCTGGTCAATTACGGCGTCGCTTGCTGTGCGGGTTGCGCCAAAGGGCAAAGAGTTTCAGGCACTGGGCTTATTGGCTACCGGTACCGCCATGGCGATGGTTCTGGGAATTCCCTTTGGCCGGATGATCGGGGAGGCCTATGGCTGGCGCAATAGTTTTGCCTTGATTGGGATTGTGGCGAGCGTGGTGTGCGTATTGCTGGCCAAAACCTTGCCTTTATTGCCAAGTGTCAATTCAGGTTCACTCAGCAGTTTAAAAAACTTGCTAAAACGTCCCAGCCTGATGCTGGTCTTTGCGCTTACCGTGCTTGTGATTAGTGCGCAATTTACCGCCTATAGTTATATTGAACCCTTTGCGCTGAATATTGCGCAATTCAGCTCTGCGCAGACCACCAGCTTATTGCTGATTTATGGCGCTGCGGGTCTGATCGGCTCTTACGTATTTGGCCGCTTTGCACCGCATTTTCCCCGACTCACCATTCCGCTATTTACACTCGGGCTAGGGATCTCGCTACTGTTATTGCTGCCACTGTCTCAGGGTGTATTTCAGCTTAATAGCTTGGCGTTAATCTGGGGCATCAGCATTATTGGGTTTAGTCTGGCTCTACAAGCCAAGACCTTAAATCTGGCTTCTGATGCAACCGATGTCGCTATGGCAATTTTTTCAGGTCTGTACAATGTCGGGATTGGTGGCGGTGCCTTACTCGGCGGTCTGGTAACGGCACATATCGGATTACATAGTATTGGCTGGGTAGGAGCAATCCTGGCCAGCTTGGGTTTTCTGATCAGCTTATATCTAATTCAGCGTCCGGATTTCTTAGGTAAGAAAGCGCCTTGAAGCATGATTTTTGTAAATGAAATTGTAGTCTTAGCAAAAATCTGTCATGCTTGCTGCACATTGAGCTACCGCTCAAATAAAATTTAGTTTGAACAAGGGGAGTAGCCTCCTCCAAGCGTTTAAGAATGAAATTTCAATTTTTAAACGTGTCAGAATATCGTCATTACACTTTGCAAAAAGTCGGTATCTGAGCATCTTGAAGTCACACTTTATATAAAAAAGTGGAACAGTAAGATGTAGGCAAGACCTTGATCATGTTGTTATAGATGTTTTTCATCTGGCAACTGGTCAAGGTTTTTTTATGGCTAGTTGTCCGATGTGGAGAATTCACATGGAAACCATTGGTACACTCTGGCTGTATCTCGTCTTTTTCGCGATTGTCGCAGTCATGCTGATAATCGATTTTGTCGGCTTTAAGCATCAGCATGGTCAGGAAGTTAAAGTCCGTACCGCTGCATACTGGAGTATTGCCTGGGTCAGTGTCGCGACTTTATTTGGTGGCGGCTTATGGCTGTATCTGGAACAGACCGCAGGCACGGCAATTGCCAATGCCAAGGTCATGGAATACTTTGCCGGTTATCTGCTGGAAAAATCCCTGGCGATTGATAACGTCTTTGTCTGGCTGATGATCTTCGCGGCCTTTGCCATTCCACCCGCACTGCAACGTAAACTGCTGTTATATGGCGTACTGGGTGCGATTGTACTCAGAACCATCTTTATTTTTATTGGCGCCTGGTTTGTACAGGAATTCTCCTGGATTCTGTATATCTTCGGTGCGTTCCTGGTGTATACCGGCTTCAAATTCCTTCGTGGTCAGCATGAAGAAGACAGCAATATTGAAGATATGGCGATTCTGAAATGGCTGCGTAAACATATGCGTATTACCCCGCAACTTCAGGGCGACAAATTCTTTGTCCGTCAGAATGGTTTGCTCTGGGCAACGCCGTTGTTCCTGGTCCTGATCCTGGTTGAAGCCTCTGATGTCATCTTTGCCGTCGATTCTATTCCGGCTATTTTTGCCGTCACCACCGATCCCTTCATTGTCCTCACTGCAAACCTGATGGCGATTTTAGGCCTGCGCGCAATGTTCTTCCTGCTCTCGGGCGCAGCCTCAAAAATGCATTATCTGCCTTATGGCCTCGGGATCATTCTGGTCTTTATCGGCTTTAAGATGCTGATGCTAGATGTGTTCCATATGCCGATCTGGATTTCTTTGAGCTTTATTGTGATTGTCCTGACTGTGACCGCGATCTTGTCGATTCGTCATAGCAAGAAATATAACGAAACCACCCTGTAAAAAGTAATCATCAAAAAAGCCTGCATCAGCAGGCTTTTTTTTATTGTTCTATCAGGGATAATTTGGGCCATTTTTGCAAAAACTGTTTGCTCAGCATGCGTTGTTCGAACACGGCATAACTGACTAAATTCGGATTCCAACGCAGCTTTAACTCAAATAAATCTGCTAAACCGAAAGGGGCAATCAACTCCAACTCATCATCTTTCAGGCGCAGTGCCAAGGCCGTGACAGTTTCTGGCCATAATGACAGCGCATGACTAATTGAAGTTAAAGGCTCAATACTTTCATTTTGATCGGTACGATACCACTCATGTACAAAGACTTGATTGGTCACATCCCAACAAATCTCTGGAAAATAGTCTTTTAACTGATCTGCAAGTTGCTGTTCTATAGTGCGAGCCTGCTCATTTTCATCATAGAAAATCACATCGATCTCAGTATGATTCATTTCATATTCCCAGCCATGTAAATGCGCCCAGATCACATGAGGTAACACACCCGCTGCGATATAAGCTTCAGAGTGTAATTGTGCTAACTGATGCAAGATGCGCATTAAGGTCGGCTGTGCACGCATGATCTGTTGAAATTGATCATGATCATTGGATGAGGTCATAGAAGAATCGGAATCACTATTTAAATATGAATATTCATACAAACATGGCAATTTTTTCAGCTACAATCAATCGAAAAAATTAAAAGCGTAGGTTTAAAATGTCTTCTGTAATTGCAACGACAGCGATCCGTGGTCGCTTCCTCGACATTCAGAATACAGTTGCCCAAGCACGTGATATACACGACCAAGTGCGATATGTAGAAGATGGCTTAGTCATCATTCAAGAGGGTAAAATCCAGTGGTTTGGTCCTTGGCAAGAAGGGCAGTCACGACTTCCTACCAATGCTGAATTACAGCACTATCCAGATCAACTGATTGTTCCCGGGTTTATTGACACCCATATTCATTTCCCACAAACCGAAATGATCGGGGCGTATGGTGAACAACTGCTGGAATGGTTAAATACCTATACATTCCCCACTGAAATCCAGTTTCAAGATGCATCCTACAGCGAAAAAATTGCCGAATTTTTCGTGCAGGAATTGCTTAAAAACGGCACCACCACTGCACTGGTCTTTTGTACCGTTCATCCTGAATCCGTAGATGCTTTATTTAATGCCGCAACCACACGCAATATGCGTCTGATTGCAGGTAAAGTCCTGATGGACCGTCATGCACCGGAAGCGCTGACGGATACAGCAGAAACGGCTTATATTGACTCTAAAGCGCTGATTGAAAAGTGGCATGGACAGGGACGGAACCTGTATGCGATTACCCCACGCTTTGCACCGACCTCAACACCTGAACAATTACAAAAAGCCGGCCAGCTCAAAAGTGAATATCCGGACGTGTATGTGCATACCCATTTGAGTGAAAATAAAAATGAAATTGCCTGGGTAAAAGAACTCTTTCCTGAACGTGAAGGTTATCTGGATGTGTATCATCATTATGGTTTAACCGGGAGCAAGTCCGTCTTCGCACATTGTGTGCATCTGGAAGATAAGGAATGGGATTGTATGCATCAGACCGACTCAGCCATTGCTTTCTGTCCGACCTCAAATCTATTCCTGGGTAGTGGCTTATTTCCCCTGAAAAAGACCTGGGACAAAGGGGTCAAAGTCGGCTTAGGCACAGACATTGGAGCAGGAACATCATTTAATCAGCTGCAAACCCTGAATGAAGCCTATAAGGTGCAACAGTTGCAGGGTGAAAAACTTTCTGCCTTTGAAGCCTTATATCATGCCACTTTAGGCGGTGCCAAAGCCTTGAGTCTGGATGATCGCCTGGGGAACTTTAATATTGGCAAAGAAGCCGACTTTGTGGTTCTGGATCTCAATGCCACGGCTTTACAGCAGTTACGTCAGAGCAGAGCTAAAAATATTGAAGATGCATTTTTTGCACTGACCATGCTCGGCGATGACCGTAATATTGCAGCCACCTATGTCTATGGAGCAGCCGTCTATGTCAAAGCAGCAGCCAGTGAATAAAACAAAAAGATCCCGCCGTCGCCAATACTTGCTCCTGTCTGCAATGACGCTGGGCTGTGTTTTTTTACTGAAACGCGATTCAGCCGCGGCTAAAAAATGATTACATTTACCGCCAGCAAAACAGGTGCATCTCTGCTAGGGATGTATTAAAATTGCGACGTATTCAGGTGTTGCAGGTCAACACCTTTTTTATTTTGCTATTTTTACTTTTTAGGTATCTACCCATGACCGTTCAAATGAGCGTAATGATTTCCGCTGAAGAAATTCAAGCTAAAGTCAAAGAGCTTGGTGCTCAAATCAATGCACACTATGCCAATAGTGACAAAGAACTTGTGCTCATCGGTTTATTACGTGGTTCAGTGATTTTTATGGCCGATTTATGTCGTGTGATTGCAAAACCGCATGAACTGGATTTCATGACTGTGTCCAGTTATGGCGGTGGCACGGTATCGTCACGTGATGTAAAAATCCTGAAAGATTTAGACGGTGAAATCCGTGGTAAAGATGTGTTGGTGGTTGAAGATATTATTGACTCAGGCAACACCTTGAGCAAGGTACTCGAAATCCTGCAAACCCGTGAACCTAACTCGATTCAACTGTGTACTTTGGTAAGTAAACCATCGCGTCGTGAAATCGATTTGAAGGTCGAATTTATGGGCTTTGAGGTTGAAGATAAATTTATCGTGGGTTATGGCCTGGACTATGACCAGAAGTACCGTCACCTGCCATTTATTGGTGAAATCGGTCTTTAAAATTAGGCTGAAAAAAGTGGCATAAGCCACTTTTTTTATACCTAAAATACAGAAAAAACCGGGAACAAAAAATAACATCTCGTTTCAGGATTCAACTTTTTATGATCCTGACTTTGTTTCAAGATGATTAAACAGATGTGAAAACAAAGACATGATAAGAAGGAGTATGCATATGTGGACAATTATTGTGGCGATCGTCATTGGTTTTGTAGCAGGTCTGATTGCACGTGCCATTCACCCGGGTAATGACAAGGCAGGTTTTATCATGACCACCTTGCTGGGTATTGCCGGCTCCTTATTGGCGACTTTTGGTGGCCGTATGCTCGGTCTGTATTCGGCAGATTCCGCAGCAGGTCTGATTGCTTCCGTGATTGGTGCTGTGATTATTCTGTTTATTTATAATATGGTGACCAAACGCCGTACAGTCTAAACCATTCAGATGTTTCTGAGGTTGATTTGACGACCTGAATAAAAAAGCACCGGAAAAGGTGCTTTTTTTATATTGAGCGACTGATATGTTTACTTAATTTTTATAAATTGAATTCTCTAAAGATCTGTTCAATCTGCTCTGCCGGATAGGCGCCCATCACCTTAAAACCATTGGAAAAAATAATCGCAGGAGTACCATTCACGCCCATAGACTGAGCCAGTTTTTTATTCCGTTCAATCGGATTGGCGCAACTTTTTTTCGATTTAGGTTGAATCCCTTGAGCAATCAGATTTTCCCATGCCTGAGCTGGATTAGACTCGCAATACACCTGTTTTGAAGGAGCAACCGACTGGGGTTTTAAAGGAAGAATAAAGGTATAAATGGTCAAGTCATTCAATTTTTTCAGCTCTAGCTCAAGCTTTTTACAATACGGGCAATTTGGGTCAGAAAAGATGGCAATCTGACGTTTACCCGTACCTCTTACACTTTTCACAGCATCCTGAAGCGGTAATTTTTTCCAGTCGATACTATTTTGTTTCAGCATTAAATCACGGGTCAGATTATGCTGATCCTGAATCCGCAGCATCGGGCCAGCAATCAGATGCTTGGCATCTTCATTCAAATAAACCACTTGGCCCTGCATGGAACCGCTATAGATACCTTTCATCTCGGTGGTCTGAATATTTTCAATTTTTAAATTGGGACTGTTTTTTGCCAAGTTAGCTTGTACCGTATCAATATTGGCAAATGCGAAGCTTGAAACCAATGTACTTAAACTAATGATCAGTGTTTTTTTTAACATGAATGTTCTACATGAATTGGATAAGAATATGCTTCGATTCTAATCGCTCTGCTTTTAAATTTCTCAAACATTTATGTTACTGTTTACACTGAGTTAAATAAGCTCATCATGTTTCACGTGGAACACCATGTATAGCGTTAGATTGAACTCCAATCTATCTAGAAAACACATTAATATTCATAATAAATAATTGTTTTATATAATTAAAATATTTTAAATGATAAATATCTTATTCATTCAACCTTGACCGATTTTCTGTATCCATTCTAAACTGCAGACACTTTCTATATTCCTCGCTACGCCCTGACATGGATTGGCCAAGGATCAACACTATAACGGCATTTTCATGACAACAACGACCAGCTGGCGACCGTTCTTGATGGTCAGCCTGGCTTTAATGATGGGAACGATTGGCACCGCTTTGGCCAGTCCGCTTTATCCGATTTATCAACAGCTCTGGCATTTGCTGCCCAGCCAGATCACCTACATTTTTGTCGCCTATATGTTTGGCTGTCTCTCGACCTTGTTGTTTTTGGGCAGAACCAGTAACAGCATCGGATTTTTACGGACCCTGCAAATTGGTCTGGCCCTGATTACGCTGGGTCTCATTATTTCCGTTTTTGCCCAGAATGCACTGATCCTCTCGATTGGCCGTTTTATTATTGGGATTGCCTCGGGCCTGATGACCACCTCTGCCATGATGGGTTTAATGCATACCATCCCGGAAAGCCATAAGCACACTGCACCGCAACTGATTTCAATCATTACTGCAATGGGTTTTGGTTTGGGACCTTTGGTCGGTGGCGTGATTGCGCAGTTTTCCGCTGCGCCTTTGGTGATGCCATATTTGCCGATTATTTTGGGTGCCGTATTGTGTCTGATTGGCCTGTTCTGGATTAAAGCACCCAAGTTTGAGGTGCAGCCCTTTAGCATGGCGCCTAAACTGCAACGACCTGAAGCGCAGTTTCATCGGGTGTTTATGATTATTGCAGTGACGGCTTTTAGTGCCTTTGCTGCCTTTAGCCTGTTTGCTTCACTGTCGCCATCTTTTGTCCGCAATATTTTACCTTGGCATGGCCCTCTGGTCAGTGGGCTGGCCATTACCAGTATCTTAGTGGTTTCAGTGATCGTGCAATTTATGGCCAAAGCGGTTGCAGCGTCCAAATGTCTGAATATCGGCCTGATGATGATGTGCTTGAGCCTGATGGTTTTAGCGCTATGTATGTATTCGAAAATCAGCCTGCTATTTTTTATCAGTGATATTTGCTTTGGAATTGGCCATGGTTTTGCCCTGATGGGTGCTTTTGCCCTGATTCATCAAATGACCAGCTTAGACAACCGTGCAGCCGTCATGTCAACCTATCTGTTTATTGCCTATCTGGGCACTATTGTCCCTATCATTGCCGTGGGTTATCTGGCCGATCATTGGGGGCTGGATTTCGCCGTAATCAGCTTTTGTATCGCGATTAGTTTGCTGTGTTTTGCGCTGTGGTGGGCGTATCAAAAATCCCGCCTACCAGCCTAAAAAAAGCCCTCAGTTGAGGGCTTTTTTGATGTTTTATTAAATAATTATTTACCAATACAAAATGAACCGAAGATCTTGCCCAGCAGATCATCTGCACTGAAATCACCAGTGATCTCACCCAAGGCATTTTGCGCCAGACGTAAGGACTCTGCCACCAGTTCACCGGCGTTATACACCACCAGTTGTTCACGCGCTTCAGCCAGATAGAGCTGAGTGCGCTTCATTGCGTCTAAATGACGGGTACGGGCGATAAAGGTGTCTTCCTCAGGCTGGAAGCCTGCATGCGCTGTAATCGCCTCTATGAGCGCTTGAACACCGGTTTCCTGTTTGGCAGAGACTGCAATATGCCGGAAACCATTTAAATCGCCAATCACGGCTTCAGCACCGGTCAGGTCGCATTTATTGCCAATCAGCATCAAACGTTTTGGCTCGATATGTTCGGCAAAATATTCTTGGGCGAGTTGCAGCGGATCTTCGCCCTGGCTTAAGTCATAGACCAAGAGTAATAAATCGGCCTTTTCAATTTCTTTAATCGCGCGGCGGATCCCTTCTTTTTCCACGATATCGCCAGTTTCACGCAAGCCTGCGGTATCGGTGAGGGTGATCGGCAGACCATTTAAAGTAATCTTTTCATGCAGGACATCACGGGTGGTGCCGGCAATATCGGTCACAATCGCGCGTTCAATTCCAGCCAATGCATTCAGCAACGAAGATTTACCAGCATTCGGTTTACCCGCAATTACGACTTGCAATCCTTCACGTAACAACTGACCTTGACGTGCGGATTGCTGGACTTGAGTGACTGCACTGGATACGCCATCTAGCAGATTTAAAATCTTGCCATCGGCCAGAAAATCAATTTCTTCTTCCGGAAAATCAATCGCGGCTTCCACATGCAAACGCAGGTGAATCAGCTGCTCAAGAACTGCATTAACTTTGGTCGAAAACGCTCCTTGCAGTGAACGTACCGCAGAACGTGCAGCCGCTTGCGAAGTTGCATCAATCAGGTCGGCAATTGCTTCAGCCTGCACTAGATCCAATTTGCCATTCTCAAAAGCACGCATCGAGAACTCACCGGCTTTGGCCGCAGTGGCGCCCAGCTCCAGTAAACGACCAAGCAGAGCATTTTGAATCACCGGACCACCATGGCCTTGCAGCTCTACGACATCTTCACCAGTGAAAGAATTTGGATTCGGGAAGCAGATCGTTAAACCTTCATCCATGACTTCGCCTGCTGCATCGTAGAACTGGCGGAAACCGGCAAAACGGGCTTTAGGCAGCTCTTTTTGTGTCAGTTGCTGGGCAATCTCATAGGATTTCGGACCCGACAGGCGAATCACCCCAACGCCGCCACGTCCTGGTGGAGTTGCAATCGCAGCAATAGTTGTGGTTCGGTTGAGCATAAAATTCACCTGCAAAGACTCAAAAGTACAGCCAAAAAAAATCCGCCTAAGATTACCATCTTAAGCGGATTTATTCAGCCTATCCGTACAACTTAGTTGACTGGAGTAGCCTCATCACGTTTCGCGCGATCTTTGGCAACAGACTTGTTAATCAAAGTTTGTTGCAGAATCGTGATCAAGTTGTTGACGATCCAGTACAGAACCAAGCCTGCCGGGAAGAACAACAAGAATACGGTAAAGATGATCGGCATAAACTTGAAGACTTTCGCCTGCATTGGATCAGTTGGTTGTGGATTTAACGACTGTTGGATATACATCGTCAAGCCCATCAACAACGGCAGAATGAACCAAGGATCCATTGAAGACAAATCCTGAATCCACAGCATCCATGGCGCATGACGCAGTTCCACAGATTCCATCAATACCCAGTACAAGGCCAGGAAAATCGGCATTTGTAATAACAGTGGTAAACAGCCGGCAAGCGGATTGACCTGTTCACGTTTGTATAATGCCATCATTTCTTGAGAGAAGCGCATGCGATCTTCACCGAACTCTTCTTTCATGCGTTGCATTTCTGGCGCAATCACACGCATTTTCGCCATCGAGCGATAGCTCTTCGACGACAATGGCCACAGGATTACTTTCACCAAGATAGTCAACAGAATAATTGCCCAGCCCCAGTTACCCACCAGACCATGGAAGAATTCAAGACCGACAAACAGTAATTTCGCAATTGGCCATAACCAGCCATAATCAACGGTCTGGTTTAAACCCGCAGCCAAATCTTTCAGTTCTGACTGGATTTTTGGACCTGAATAGAAAGTCGCATCAATTTCAGCCACTGTACCTGCAGGCACATTGAACGTCGGTGAGGTAAAACCGATGATGTTCATGTTATCGGTTGATTTACGTGATTCAAGCTTGGCGCTATAAGCTTCGCCATTGCCTTGAGTCAACTTCAGCTGACCTGGAACCCATGCACTGACAAAGTAGTGCTGTACCATTGCCACCCAACCACCTGTCGCTTCAGTACTGACTTTTTCTTCAACAAAGTTGTCGAATTTAAGCTTGTTGTACTGCTCGTCCGGGGTACCCCATGCACCGCCGAGGAATGTTCCCAGCGTGAAGATCCCCTGATCAGATTTGCCTGGATCTTCCGAGTTATCCCGTTTGATCTGACCGAACATCTGACCTTGCCAAGTCTGGCCACTGCGGTTAACCACTTTGTGATTTACCACGACCGGATATTCACCTTCAGTGAAATTGAAGGTCTTGATAATCTCGATCCCGTCAGCGGTTTTAAACACTAGCGGTACAGACAATACTTTCAGATTTTCACCATCTTTGGATTTGACTGTTTTCGCATCTGCCAGAGTATAAGCCGTTTTTTCCAGCTCATACATTGGACGGCCGTTACGGCTGCTGTCCGGTCCATTCAGACCGATCAGGCCAGACTGGGCGACATAAGTACGTTTCGCATCGCTTTCCAGCATCACGAACGGTTCATCGCTGTCTTTGTTCTTGTCATGATTGAGTAATTCAATACGAACAATATCACCACCCTTAGGATTGATCCAAAGGTGATAAAGGTCAGTTTGTACTGAAATAAGCTGCTGACTTACAGGTGCTGTGGCATCCGTGGCTTGCTGTGCTGGCACATTTGCTTGTGGCAGATCAGAGGCAACTGTAGCCGTCTGACCATTTGGCAAATCTGCAGATACGTCATGCGAAACAACAGCAGTTTCCTGCTGCGGTTTTGTTTCAGCATTTCCATAATCTTTTTGCCACGCCAAAATGAGCAAATATGCGACAACAAACATGGCTCCGAGAATTGCAATCCTGGCCCATTGTTGCATATGTATTACCCCAAGTGGTGAGAGTGATTTTGGTTCAATAAACGATCACGAAAGGGTACAGCAACGTGAAGCGTTTGAGAATCTATTTGCTGAAATGAAATAAAACGAATCGCTTTTGAGGGAACAGGATCATATCCCCAGCCCCCCCACGGATGACAACGGCAAATACGCTTAGTAGCCAGCCACACTCCACGCCCAGCGCCATGCATCTGGACTGCTTCCAAGGAATATTGAGAACAAGTTGGAATATAACGACAGCGCGGTCCAAGAAGAGGACTAATCGCAATCTGATAGAAACGGATCAACCAATGCAGTAAACGTACCATTGGCCAACTCTACTTTTGTGGGGAGGGGGCTATTTTTGAATGCTTTTTGGCAAGACGGTTAAGTTTCTGCCAGGCAAATTGTAATTGCTGGTGCAATTCTGCATTAGGCACTGCTTCAACACCCATTTTCGGCATAATTACAATGTCTAAGTCATCTAATTGCTGTTGATGCAGGCGAAAACTTTCGCGAGCAAGTCGTTTTACTCGATTTCTTTCGTGTGCGCGTCGCACTTTCTTCTTGGCAACAACTAAACCCAAACGGCTATTTGGCAGTTCGGAATGTTTTGCAAGAAATAAGAAATGGGGTTGATGCACTTTAAAAAGCGCACCATCAAAGACACCTTTATAATCGGCAGCACAGCGTAATCGCAACTCTGTGCCAAAACTATAAAGTTTTGTCATAACACCCAAAATCGTCTTAGCGTAACTGATTAAACAGTTAAGCTATGACGACCTTTTGCACGACGGCGAGCTAATACTTGACGACCAGCTTTAGTAGCCATACGAGCACGGAAACCATGAACACGCTTACGCTTTAATTCAGACGGTTGGAATGTACGTTTCATATTGAAACTCCAAAAAATGATCTTTCTATGAAGGTCCGCGATTTTAGTGCTCATTGCTTGAGCTGTCAATGCAAAAGCGGTTTTCTTTTCAAATAAGATCAAAAAAGATAAAGCCTCTGGTTTTTCAGAGAACTGAATAAAAAATAGTTCAATTCAAGTTAATCACAAATTAAGTTATTGTTATATAAATATATATAAGTTATAAACAACTCTATCAACAAAGTTATCCACATGTTATCCAGAGTTTAAATTTAACTTACAGTTTTGAATTTAAATTTGAAGCTTTTTGAGTTATCCACAAAAACCGGTAATCTTATAAATAAATTCAAATTTATAAATTTAAATTTATTACTATTAGGGAGCACTTTTTCTATGGATAAGCCACTTTTTATTTATTTAAACATGAACTTATATTGTGGATAAAACTGTTTCTATTAATTTTATACTTTGTGGATAACTTTGTGATATATTTTATCCACAGCTTGCGGATAAACTTATCCACACTGGGTTTTAAATTTAAATTTATGCATGGTGATTTCTTTTTGCACAGTTTTTGTGGAAATTGCCATGACAGATGTGGATAACTTGGTTAGAATGGCGACCCGCTTTTGGTCGCGGTCATCTTTTTTGAATGAACAATGGAATGAATAGGGGATTCACATGCTTTGGACGGACTGCTTAAATCGCCTGCGACAAGAGCTCTCTGGAAATGTCTTTACAATGTGGATTCGCCCATTGGTTGCAGAAGAGCTGGAAGACAGCTTGCGTTTGTATGCACCTAATCCTTACTGGACGCGTTACATTCAAGAACATCATCTGGAACTGATCACGATTCTGGCAGAGCAATTGTCTGAAGGACGGGTACGCAAGGTCGAAATTTTAGTGGATTCACGTCCAGGGGCAATTTTATCTGCCAGTGAACAACCGGCGACTACGACTGCGGCATTGACTTCGATACCGATGCCGGTGCCGAAACCGAAGAAAGAAAAAGAAGACAGCGGCAAAAATAGCCGTAGACGTCAGTTGAATCCATTGTTTACCTTCTCGCTGTTTGTGGAAGGCCGATCTAACCAGATGGCGGCAGAAACCTGTCGCAAGGTACTGACCCAGCTGGGTGCTTCACAGCACAACCCCTTATTTTTATATGGTCCGACCGGTCTGGGTAAAACTCACTTGATGCAGGCGGTCGGTAATGCATTGTTGCAGGCCAAGCCAAATGCACGTGTCATGTACATGACCGCAGAAAGTTTTGTACAGGACTTTGTCAGCTCGTTACAGCAGGGCAAAGTCGAAGAGTTTAAGAAAAATTGCCGTTCTCTGGATTTATTACTGGTTGATGATATTCACTTGCTGGCCGGTAAAGAAGCCAGTCTGGTCGAGTTTTTCTACACCTTTAATGCACTGCTGGATGAGTCCAAACAGATTATTCTGACTTCGGATCGTTATCCTAAAGAACTAACCGAACTGGATCCACGTCTGGTTTCACGTTTTTCCTGGGGGTTGTCGGTCGGAGTTGAACCACCAGATATTGAAACCCGAATTGAAATTCTGCTGAAAAAAGCAGAAAGCAACCAGGTTGATTTACCACGTAACTGTGCGCTGTTTATTGCCCAGCAGGTGGTGGCTAACGTGCGTGAGCTGGAAGGTGCGCTGAACAAAGTGGTAGCGATTTCACGTTTTAAAGGCACACCAATTGATCTGGATGTAGTGCGTGAATCTTTAAAAGATGTGCTGGCAATTCGTGCCCGTACCATCAGTACTGAAAATATTCAGCGTGTGGTCAGTGAATATTTCCGGATTCCGCTGAAAGAACTGGTCGGTCCAAAACGTACCCGGATTTATGCCCGTCCACGTCAGCTGGCGATGGGTCTGGCACGTGAATTAACCGGCGACAGTTTTCCGGAAATTGGCATGGCTTTTGGCGGTCGTGATCACAGTACCGTGATGCATGCTTGCGAGAAAGTACAAAGCCTGCGTGAAGAGGATCCGATCTTTAACGAAGACTATAAAAACCTGCAACGTCTGTTGCAAAGTTGACCTAAATCGCTCAAATTCTATTCTTGCTATGCGGCTGCTTTTGCCGCATAGTAAACCGTCAAAAAAATCACTTTTTCTATATTAATCTTCAGCTTTAGAGGAATGCACCGTGCGTTTAAAAATCGCGAAAGAAAGCTTACTGAATGTTCTCTCACATGTCGTAGGAGCGGTTGAACGTCGCCATACCTTGAATATCCTGTCTAACCTGAAAATTCAGGTGACTACGCAAGCATTGACCGTGACCGGTTCCGACCTGGAAGTCGAACTGGTGGCGAGTACAGCACTGGCTGAAGGTGCATGTTTGCAGGAAGGCGAGACCACAGTTCCTGCACGTAAGCTGATTGATATCTGTAAGTCACTTCCTTCAGCGGCATTGGTGGATTTGCATATTACTGAAGATCAGCGCTGCATCCTTAAATCAGGCAACAGCCGTTTTGTACTGGGTACCTTGCCTGCTGATGATTATCCATTACTGAACACTGAAAACACCCAAGGCACGCAAGTGACGGTGACACAGCGTGAACTTAAACGCCTGTTCGAAAAAACCGCCTTTGCCATGGCAGTTCAGGATGTGCGTTTTTACCTGACCGGTACTTTGCTGGAAATTGATGCCAATCAGCTACGTGCTGTGACCACCGATGGCCACCGCCTAGCACTGTGTGAAACAGCAGCACAATCCACTGCAGCACAGCCGATTCAGGCAATTGTGCCACGTAAGGCCGTTGCAGAATTACAGCGCCTGCTCAGCGTTGAAGATGAGCAATTATCTCTATTGATTGGTCGTGAACTGCTCAATGTGACCATCAATATGCCAAGCCGTGACAAGGAACAGGCGAACATTACCGTGCGTTTCACTACCAAGCTGATTGATGGTAAGTTCCCGGACTACCGCCGTGTGATTCCACGTGGGGGCGACAAAGTCGTGATGATCGCACATGACGTGTTCAAGCAGTCTTTGCAGCGTGTGGCGATTTTAAGTAATGAAAAACTTCGCGGTGTGTTTCTGAACTTCAATGCTGATTCTTTGCAACTTCGTGCCAATAACCCGGAGCAGGATGAAGCGATTGAAGACCTGGCGATTCAATATGCCGATTCACCGCTAGAAATGTCCTTCAATGCGCAGTATCTGATTGAAGTCCTCGGTGTGCTGGATGGCGATGATGTATCAATGACTATGACTGAAGCGAATCAGTCTGTCTTAGTACAAGACCCGGCGCATACTGATCAGACTTATGTCGTCATGCCGATGCGTGTTTAAGCCGCGGCTTCTGATATTCATATAAGACATGCATATTACGCGTTTACATATTGAGCGTGTGCGGAATTTAAAGACGGTTGCTCTCCACGGATTGCAGCCGTTTAATGTTTTTTATGGGCAAAATGGTTCAGGTAAAACCTCGATTTTAGAGGCGGTTCATTTACTGGCTGCCGGTCGTTCCTTCCGTACTCATATTCCCAAAAATTATATCCAGCATGGCGCGCAGGATGCGATTGTATTTGCACAGTCTGCGACTGAAAAAATTGGCATGCAAAAAATGGCCAGCGGGGAGCAACTGATCAAGGTCAATGGTGATCTGGTCGCAACCCAGGGACAGCTGGCCACACTGTTGCCCTTGCAGCTGATTGATCCGCAAAGCACCGATATTATCGATCATGGTGCTAAACCACGACGCCAACTCCTTGACTGGTTAATGTTCCACGTGGAACCAGAGTTTTATCATGCCTGGCAATATTATTCTCGTGCGCTGAAACAGCGAAATAGTCTGCTCAAAAGCAAACGCTTTCTCAGTCTGTCTGATCTGGAACCGTGGAACCAGATGCTGAGTGAATATGGTGAAATCCTGCACTCGCAACGTGTCGGGATTGTGGAACAATGGAAGCCATTTTTTGAAGATGATCTGAAACAGTTATTACCTGAATTGCAAGTCAGTCTGGAATACAGTCCGGGCTTTCATAGTGAAACCGGCCTGCTAAATGATCTGACCAACCAGCATGAAAAAGACTGTGAGCGACGCTATACCGAATATGGCCCACATCGCGCAGATTTGCGTTTAAAGACCCCGATGGGGGATGCTGATGTGATCCTGTCGCGCGGGCAGAAAAAGCTGCTGATGATCGCACTAAAACTGTCGCAAATCGCAATGCTACATTCTTGTAATAAGGAAACTGTGGTATTATTAGATGATGTGACAGCAGAATTAGATTTAACCGCACAACAACGTTTAATTGAGCGATTGAGCCAACTTGGTAGTCAAGTTTTTATTACCACCTTAGACCATGAATCAGTACAAAAGCACTTACATGATTTGTCTATCTCATATCAGTTATTCAGTGTTGAAAACGGTACAGTTCAAGTTGTGCAATAATATTTTTTGAGTTTTACCCATCTTTGGATAGACCTATTTTTCACTAGGGAGAAACCATGAGTTCAGAAGATCAAGCTGCTTCTCAAACAGAACAAACCATTGAAAAGGCTTATGATTCCTCTAGCATCAAGGTATTACGTGGTTTAGACGCAGTCCGTAAGCGTCCGGGCATGTACATTGGTGATACAGACGATGGTACGGGCCTGCACCACATGGTGTTTGAAGTAGTCGACAACTCGATTGATGAAGCCTTGGCAGGCCACTGTGATGAAATTATAGTGACGATCCATGAAGATGAATCGGTTTCAGTTTCTGATAATGGTCGTGGTATTCCGACCGACATTCACCCTGAAGAAGGTGTGTCTGCAGCAGAGGTGATTTTAACCATTCTGCATGCCGGTGGTAAGTTCGACGACAACAGTTATAAAGTGTCTGGCGGTCTGCATGGTGTCGGTGTTTCCGTAGTCAACGCACTGTCTGAAAAACTCGAATTGACCATTCACCGTGCCGGTAAAATTCATGAACAAGAATACCGTCATGGCGATTCTCAATATCCATTAAAAGTAGTGGGCGATACCGATAGAACCGGTACTCGTGTCCGTTTCTGGCCAAGTGCCGAGACTTTTAGTCAGACCATTTTTAATGTTGATATTTTGGCGCGTCGTTTGCGTGAACTGTCGTTCCTGAACGCAGGTGTGCGTATTGTGCTGCGTGACGAACGCATTAATGCCGAGCATGTCTTTGATTATGAAGGTGGTCTGTCTGAGTTCGTTAAATATATTAACGAAGGCAAAACTCACCTGAATGATATTTTCCATTTCACTGCTGCACAGGCCGATAACGGTATTACGGTAGAAGTCGCATTGCAGTGGAATGATTCTTATCAGGAAAATGTACGTTGCTTTACCAACAACATCCCGCAAAAGGATGGTGGTACGCATTTGGCCGGTTTCCGTGCTGCGTTGACCCGTGGTTTAAATAACTACATGGACAGCGAAAATATCCTGAAAAAGGAAAAAGTTGCGGTATCGGGTGATGATGCACGTGAAGGTCTGACTGCCATCGTGTCAGTCAAAGTACCTGATCCAAAATTCTCTTCACAGACCAAAGAAAAACTGGTGTCGAGTGAAGTGAAAACCGCTGTTGAGCAAGCCATGAACAAGGCATTTTCTGAATATTTATTGGAAAATCCACAAGCAGCCAAGGCGATTGCCGGCAAGATTATTGATGCAGCACGTGCGCGTGATGCAGCGCGTAAAGCACGCGAAATGACACGTCGTAAGAGTGCGCTGGATATTGCCGGTCTTCCAGGTAAACTGGCCGATTGTCAGGAAAAAGATCCAGCTTTGTCTGAACTGTACCTGGTCGAGGGTGATTCTGCAGGTGGTTCAGCCAAGCAAGGTCGTAACCGTAAAATGCAGGCGATTTTACCGTTGAAAGGTAAGATCCTGAACGTGGAACGTGCCCGTTTTGACCGCATGATTTCCTCTGCTGAAGTTGGTACGCTGATTACCGCACTCGGCTGTGGTATTGGTCGTGAGGAATATAATCCGGACAAACTGCGTTATCATAAAATCATCATCATGACCGATGCTGACGTCGATGGTTCACACATCCGTACGCTGCTGTTGACCTTCTTCTTCCGTCAAATGCCAGAACTTGTGGAACGTGGTCATATCTATATTGCCCAGCCACCACTGTACAAGCTGAAAAAAGGCAAGCAGGAACAGTACATCAAGGACAATGATGCACTGGAAACTTACCTAATTTCGAATGCGATTGATGAGCTGGAACTGCATATCAGTGCAGAAGCGCCTGCGATTCGTGGTGAAGCACTGGCAAATGTGATTGCTGATTATCAGACTTCCCAGAAGAGCTTGGCACGTTTGACCCAGCGTTATCCTGCGAGTCTGCTTGATGCACTACTTTCACTGGAAGGTTTTAAGCTGGATCAGCTGGAAGACAAAACCTATGTGGAAACATGGGGTGAGAATCTGCGTGCAGCGATTGAAGCCATTCAGCCAACATTACGTCCAGAATTAACCCTGGAGCGTTTTGAAAAAGAACTGGCAGATGGTCAAAAAACTGCAAGCTGGTTGCCACGTATCACGATCTATGTACATAACTTGCCACATAGCTACCTGTTAGACTCAGTACTGTTAGGTTCAAGTGAATATGCACGTTTATTAAAGAATTCAAAGAGCTGGTTTAGTCTGCTTGAAGAGGGTGCATATTTGCAAAAAGGCGATCGCAAGATTCAGGTCAGCAATTTCCATCAGGTTTGGCAACATATCTTGCAGGACTCACGTCGTGGCATGATGATCCAGCGCTATAAAGGTCTGGGCGAGATGAATGCGGAACAGTTATGGGAAACCACCATGGATCCAGACAACCGTAACATGCTGCAAGTGACAGTTACTGATGCGATTGAAGCGGATCGTATGTTCTCTTGCTTGATGGGCGATGACGTAGAACCACGTCGTGCTTTCATTGAAGAAAATGCCTTGAATGCAGATATTGATGCATAACCCTTCAGGATAAAATCAGATATAAAAAAGCGCCTTTCGAGGCGCTTTTTTTAGACCAATTTTTTTACTCATATCCTGTGAGCTAGGCAAAATAAAGTAATTTTGGACCGATTTTTAGATATGGAACGGGTTCATTTAGGTTTTAAAAAGCCAAGTTGAGTAAGCCAAATCGACTCTAAGAAAGGGTTTATGTATAGAGATTACCAACTCGGGAGAATACCTGAAATCTGGAGTGAATCTATCGTTATAAAAATGATCTGCATCAGAACTTCTAAAATAATTTTTGAATAGGAAAGTGAGGTAGAAAGACGTTCTTTATACGATGAGAAGTTTGCATGCAGTTCACGACACTAGGTGAAAACTGGATCAGTCAAAGTGGTATTTAAAGATGCGTGTAATAAAAACAGATCGAATACTTTAGGTGGATTCGACTAAAAAATAATAAATCGCCTATTCAGAAGATCCAATATCTCAAAAATAAATAAAAAGCTGCTAAAACTAAATTTTAAATTTTAAATTTTAAATAGCTTATAAGAAACTTGGTCTAATACGCTAAATAATACGTGAATAATATTGCTTCAAGCATCTAGAAAGCCTGATCAGAGATGTGGATAACTCTAAAGTTATCCATAATTTTTATGTGAATAAGATAGTATTTTTCCGCAAGCTTTAATCCACGTATTAATTCTTTATTTTAAATTCAAATTTGAAATCGATTATCTTGTGGATAAGTGTTTTTAAATTTAAAATAGCATTTTAAATTTAAAGCTAGATTTGGCGATATATTGCTAGTATGACCAGACTATTCCTTGGATTGGCTTTAAAATAAAAAATTATTATAAATTAAATACTTGTAAATATAGTGTAGTTTCTCTAATCATTACCGTGGAACATATTGTTAACTAAAAACTCAAGATGTAGCTAAACTACATAATTGATTTAATAATCAAGTGAACTTTCATTTTTATTTAAAATCATACTCTTATCGATTTTTGCTTAACTTTTTTATTTCTCATTTTTGAGTTATTTCTTGATTTCATTATTGAAAATCGGGCATTTCTTTTATTACTCGATAGAAAAGAGGGAGGGAGTCGCTGAAATGATATTGATTAGGAACAAGAAAAAGAGGATTGATAAAATGACGATGAAAAATAAAAAAGCGCCTGACGGCGCTTTTTTTTAATCATATTTATGGTGTTAGAATGACTTTACGACAGTCTTCTTCCTTTTTATCAAAAATACGGTAACCTTCCGCAGCATCTTCCAGTTTCATGCGATGGGTAATAATCAGATCTGGAGACAGATCTCCATTTTCAATATGTTCTAGCAACTGCGGCAAGTAATTATGCACATGGGTTTGTCCCATTTTAAAGGTCAAACCTTTGTCAAAGGCATCACCAAACAGGAAGCCATGAATTGGACCGGCATAAACTCCAGGTACACTCACCACACCGCCGCGACGGACCGCTGCAATACATTGTCTTAGCGCTGAACCACTCGAACCTTCTAATTTCAGGTTGGTCATTACGGTTTCCAGCATGCTACCTTTGGCTTCAAAACCGACCGCATCAATGACGGCATCGACTCCACGATAACCCGTGGTATTTTGAATGATAAATTCAGCGGCATCGACTTCATCAAAATTGACGGGAATTACCCCATAGGTTTGATGCGCGAAACGCAAACGGTAAGGGTGGTGATCGACCATAAATATCTGCTCGGCACCGAGCATCCGCGCGCAGGCAGCAGCCAGCAGACCGACCGGGCCAGCACCATAAATGGCGACACTGGAACCTCGACCGACTTGGGCATTATTCACTGCTTGCCACGCAGTTGGCAGAATATCGGTCAGGAATAATACTTTTTCATCAGGCAGGGAACCCGGCACCTTAAATGGTCCGACATTGCCTTTGGGGATCCGTACATATTCAGCCTGACCACCCGGTATACCACCATACAGATGGCTAAAGCCAAATAAAGCTGCCCCTGGTGGGATCTGTTTTTTGTTGAGAATTGCACCACGACCGGTATTGGTATTTTCACAAGCAGCCATGAGTTCATGTTCACAGAAAAAACAGTGACCGCATGCAATCACAAAGGGAATAATCACCCGGTCACCTTTTTTGACTTCGGTTACTTCTGGGCCGACTTCTTCTACAATTCCCATAAATTCATGGCCGAAAATATCACCGTCTTCAGTGGCCGGAATTTTCCCCCGGTATAAATGCAGATCTGAGCCACAGATGGCGGTGGCTGTCACCCTTAAAATAACGTCATCTGGTTCCTGAATCACTGGATCTGGAACGGATTCAACTCGTACATCCCGAGCACCATGATAGGTAAGAGCACGCATGCGGATTTCCTCTCTCTAGTTCAACATTAAACAGACTCGTAGCAAGGCTGCCAAAAATTAAAAAACACTTGTATTAGAGCCTTAGGATGAAACAGCGCGCTGTAAATTAATGTATGAAATAAGGCATCCAACTGTTTAAAAAATAAACTTATATAGGGTTTGTGTAATTCATGACCTTATGTGTCGAATGAATAGAAAAGAACAGAATTAAAGAAACATCTAGACGTAGATGAAAAAATACAGGGGGGAAAATGGAAGAGAAAACATTAAAAATAGTGAATAAAAAAGAGATGAACAACGTTGGTCATTCATCTCTTATCTTAAATCTTACTAAAAGAGCTTTAGAACGTCTGTTCCAGACTTTCCAGTTCCATCATCAGTTCTAGCATTTGCTCTTCGGCTGTTTCCAGTTTGGCTTTTAGCTCGGTTTGCTCATTCATCAGTTTCAGCAAATCATTTTTACGTGATGCTTCGTATAAAGCACTGTCACCCAGTAGGTTTTCAATTTCAATCAGTCGTGGCTGTAGTTTGGCCATCTGTGCTTCGCATTTTTCAATATTCTTGCGAATTGGGCGACTTAGTTCCCGCTGGCGAGCAGCTTCTTTACGTTGTGCCTCTTTGTCCAGTTTGGAAATGGTCGGTTTGACTTCGACTTGGGATTTCACCGGTTCTGCTGGCTTCTGTCCATTTTTGATCATTTCAATACGGGCTTGGCGTAACCAGTCAGCATAGGCGGTGAGATCGCCGTCAAATTCTCGGCATTGACCATTATGTACCAGTAGCAGTTCGTCACAGACACTGGCGATGAGCTGACGTTCATGCGAAACCAGAACCACCGCGCCTTGGAAATCTTGCAAGGCCATGGTCAGTGCATGACGCATATCGAGGTCTAAATGGTTGGTCGGCTCATCCAGAATCAGTACATTCGGACGCTGCCAAACAATCAGCGCTAGGGCCAAACGTGCACGTTCACCACCCGAAAAACTTTCACTCGGCGTATCCATACGTTCGCCACTAAAACCGAAACTACCCAAGAAAGAACGCAGGCTGGCTTCACTGATTTTTTTATCGGCAATACGTGCCAGCTGTAACATCGGACTGGCATTACCATCCAGTGCATCCATCTGATGCTGGGCAAAATAACCAATATTCAGTAGCTCTGAATCTTTACGCAGGCCCTGAATCAGTTTCAGGTCACCGACCAGCGATTTAATCAGCGTGGATTTACCTGCACCATTCATCCCGAGTAACCCGATCCGGCTGTTGGGCGTGATCTGTAAATTTACATTGGTAACAATCAGCTTGTCGCCATAACCAATATCGGCATGTTCCAGTTGCAATAATGGCGAACTCATTTTGGTCGGTTCGCGGAAACTGAAAGTAAATGGTGTATCGACATGGGCAGCAGATAGTTCCTGCATACGTTCCAGCTGTTTGATCCGGCTCTGGGCCTGTTTAGCTTTGGTCGCTTGTGCTTTAAAACGGTCAATATATTTTTGCAGATGCGCGCGGGTTTCCAGCTGCTTTTCATACGCCTGTTGCTGCTGCGCCAGACGTTCACTACGGGTACGCTCGAAAGTCGAATAGTTACCAGTATATAAAATGAGTTCCTGATTTTCGATATGTAAAATATGGTCGGTAATCGCATCGAGGAAGTCCCGGTCATGCGAAATCAGCACCAAGGTGCCTTCATAGGCTTTCAGCCAGTCTTCTAGCCAGAGAATCGCATCCAAGTCCAGATGGTTGGTCGGTTCATCGAGGAGCAGTAAGTCCGAGCGGCTCATTAAGGTACGTGCCAGGTTTAAACGCATACGCCAGCCCCCGGAAAAACTTGAAACATCCAGTTGTGATTGATGTTCAAAGAAGCCCAGACCGGCCATCAGTTGTGAGGCTTTGGCAGGAGCAGAATAACCTGAAATTTCATCAAAACGGCCATATAAATGAGCCAGTTCTGCATCATCCAGTTGATCCGGTTGATCGAGTTTCTGCTGAATATCCCAGTATTCCTCATCGCCCGACAAGACGAAATCAATGGCTTTCATATTCAGTGCTTTGATTTCCTGAGCCATATGCGCTACGGTCCATACCGCAGGTCGGGTCAGCGAACCGGTGTCCGATTCCATGCCGCCGAGCAAGGCTGAAAACAGGGTTGATTTTCCAGCACCATTGACACCGGTTAGGCCAATTTTCCATCCTGGGTGTAACTGCATCGACGCTTTTTGAAATAAAACACGTCCACCGCGACGTATAGATAACTGGTCTAACTGAATCATTGAGAAATCAAAGCTAAGAAATAAGATGCGCCTATTCTAAAGGAAAGCCCTGTGAAAATGAAAAATCTTACCGTTTTTGCTGAAATGAGTGTGCTTTTCACCTCTGTCAATTGATCTAGGGTGGACGCATAAGTTGAGTAAAAGCTCTATTTTATGCATGAACAGTGGTTTATAGTTCAGGCTGATGGAGCAAAAAATATCATAGAGTCAAATAAAAATGAAAAAGGGATGTTTAATTTTATCGGCACTGGGCATTTTGGTGTCGACTTCAACTCAAGCCAGAGTGAATGTCTGTGTTTTTGATTTACTGGGGAAATCTGGTGAGTCTTACAAACTGCTGGAGGAATGGGCGCTGGCAGCAAAAGGCTGGGGTGTCGAAATTCAGCTAAGCGCTTATCAGGATGAAGCCAAGGTCGATCAGGACGTCAAAGCCGGAAAATGTGATGCCTTCTATATGACCTCAATGCGTGCCCGGGCTTATAACAAATTTGCTGGATCGATTGATGCAATTGGCGGCGTGCCAAATAATGACATTGCCATGAAAGCCATCAGCTATGTACTGGATAAACGCAATAGCAAACGCCTGATCACCCAGATTGGCAAAGACAAATTTGAAGTGGCAGGCATCGGCCAGATTGGGCCGGCCTATATTTTTGTTCGTGATCGTACCCTAAATAAACTGGAACAGGTCAAAGGCAAGAAATTTGCCGTGCTGCATTATGACTATGCGCAAAAAATCATGGTCGACCGGATTGAAGCCGTACCGGTCATGTCAGAAATTTCCAATTTTATTCGCAAGTTTAATCAGGGCGAAGTGGATATTGTCGCTGCACCGGCTTATGCATTTAAACCGCTAGAATTACAGAAAGGACTAGGCCATCAAGGCGCAATGATTAATTTTCCGGTGATCAATGTCACTGCTGATCTGATTATTCGTCAGGAGAAGTTTCCGGCAAGCTTTGCCACGCAATCCCGAAACTGGTTTGTGAAACAGTTACCGCGCAGCTTTGCGATGGTCAAGCGCATGGAAGCTGAGATTCCAAGCAAATATATTCTGAATCTAAGCCGTGAAGATCGCGTGGCCTATCAAAAGATTCTGCGTGAGGGGCGGATCGATTTAACCCGGCAGGGGATTTATGATCAGAGCATGATGAACGTATTGAAACGCGCGCGTTGTACGGTAGAACGAACCAATTTTGAATGTTCGATTGGTGGCGAATAAATCTGAAATCATGTATATCTTTGTAACTATATCTGGGTAAATGTAATTATAAGAAAGTAGTTTTAAATATTAAAATATTGATATTTAAATATATATTTAAAAATAATCTATGCAAATAATTCTGATTTATCTTTATAGGCCAAAATGCCGGTTTTAAATGGAGTAAATGCTCTATTTTTTTTAATTAAACTTGCTTAATATTTGTCCCGTGTACGGACACTCAGCGAATAACAAGATTTCAAAGGATAACTACAATGAAAAAAACACTCTTATCATTGGCTGCATTCTCTGCATTTGGTTTTGCAAGTGCGGCGCATGCAGAAAAAGTCGATATCTGTGTGTTTGACTTACTGGGTAAATCCGGTGAGTCTTTCCAGATGGCGCAAGAATGGGCATTGGCTGCAAAAGGCTGGGGCGCAGAAATTAATCTGATTGCCCGTCAGGATGAAGCGGTTGCCGACAATGACTTCAAGGCCGGTAAATGTGATGGCGTGTTTATGACCGCCATGCGTGCCCGTCAATACAATAAATTTGCCGGTTCTATTGATGCACTGGGTGGTGCACCAAGTAATGCTATTGCCCAGCGTGCGATCAGTTTTGCTTTGGACAAACGTAATGCAGCGAAAATGGTCAGTAATATGGGCGGCAAAAAATATGAAATTGCCGGTATTTCCCCGCTGGGTTCGGCATTTATTTTCGTGCGTGATAAGAATATCAATTCGATTGAAAAAGCCGCAGGGAAGAAATTCGCCGTACTCGGCTATGACGATGCCCAGAAAATTATGGTTCAGCGCGTCGGTGCGCAGGCAGTGATCTCCGATGTTTCCAACTTTGTCGCCAAATTTAATAATGGTCAGGTGGATATGGTCGGTGCGCCTGCTTATGCCTACAAGCCATTAGAAATCTATAAAGGTCTGGGTAATAACGGCGCAATGTTTAATTTCCCAGTGCTGCATGTGACTTCTGATTTTGTGATTCGTCCGGAAAAGTTCCCCGCCGGTTTTGGACAGAAATCGCGTGACTGGTTTATCAAAAACCTGCCAAAGAGCATGGGGATGATCAGCCGTCTGGAAGCGGGTATTCCGTCGAAATATAAAATGAATCTGAGCGCTGAAGATAAAACCAAGTATCAGAAAATGTTACGTGATGGCCGGATGGATATGACCAAACGCGGAATCTATGATGCCAGCATGATGTCGGTCTTAAAACGTGCACGCTGTTCTGTCGATAAGGCCAACTTTGAATGTTCAATTGCTGGCGAATAATCTGATTTTTAAAGAAAAAAAGCTTAGATTGATCTAGGCTTTTTTTATGGCTGAACCAGGTCAGATCTGCCATTGTGCAGCGAATAAAATAGCTTAAGCTTGAGCTAAATATTAAATTCGCATGTTTTATATAAAAAACAATCACATGTGACTAAAACTGCAATAACAAAAACAAGCGATAAGGAAATGAGATGATGCATAGAGGATGGAAAGCACTGGTATTGGCTACGGCGACACTGGCTGTTTCAGGTCTGGCACAAGCCAAACAGGTGATTTGCGTATTTGATCTGGTCGGTAAAAACGGTGATGTCTACAGTGTGATGAAAGACTATCAATTGGCGGCCAAAAATTGGGGTGCAGATGTCGAACTGCGGGTGAATACCAATGAAGCGGTGGTTGCAGAAGATTTTAAAGCTGGAAAATGTGACGGCATTAGTGTGACCGGGATGCGTGGCCGTCAATTTAATAATTTTACTGGTTCACTCGATGCCATTGGTGCAATTCCAGATCTGAATCTGGCGGTTAAAGTGATGCAGGGACTGGCCAGTCCAACTTTTGCCAAACATATGCTGCAAGGCAAATATGAGGTAGTCGGTGTCATTCCTGTAGGTGATGCTTTTCTGTTAGTGAACGACCGCAGTATTAATACCGTTGCCAAAGCAGCCGGTAAAAAAATTGCCGTACTTGATTATGATGAAGCACAAAAAATCATGGTACAGCAGGTCGGCGCACAGGCGGTGAGTGCCGATGTCACCAATTTTGGTGCCAAGTTTAACAATGGCCAGGTGGATATTATTGGTGCACCAGCAGCAGTATTTAAACCGCTGGAATTACATAAAGGTTTGGGTAACAAAGGCGCGATTGTGAATTATCCGGTGTTGCAGGTCACAGGCAATATCATTATCCGTCCAGATAAATTTCCGGCAGGTTACGGACAAAAATCACGTGAATGGGTGAGAAGTCAGTTACCGCGTGCCTTTGGTATTTTGGGGAAAATGAAATCAGATATTCCATCAAAATACTGGATGGATATTCCTGCTGCAGACAAACCGGGTTACCAGAAAATGATGCGGGATTCCCGAATTGACCTGACCAAACGCGGTGTTTATGACAAACGTATGATGAAATTGTTATGGCAATTCCGCTGCAAACAGAACCCGAAAAACTTTGAATGTGCCTTACAGGATGAGAACTACAAATAATCCTGATAAAATTACTCTGATTTGACTTTTAATCTGTAGAGACTGACCATATATTGAGTGTGCTATACTTAAATATGGTCTTTTCTTTTTAAAGACATTCCATTCAACAGAGGAATCCGCCATGAATGCCCAAGCGCTTGTGCTCACCGACAATGCCGCAAATAAAGTACGCCAGTTGCGTGACAGTGAAGGTAACCAAGACTTAATGCTCCGTGTCTATGTGACCGGTGGCGGCTGTTCAGGTTTCTCTTATGGCTTTAACTTTGCGGAAAGCCAGAATGAAGATGATGCAGAATTTGCCAATGGTGATGTTAAAGTCTTAGTCGATTCATTGAGTTATCAATATCTGGTCGGTTCAGTTGTAGATTATTTAGAAGGTCTGGAAGGTTCACGTTTCGTGGTACAAAACCCGAATGCGACCACGACCTGTGGTTGTGGATCTTCATTCTCGATCTAAATCCATGCACAAAAAAAGTCCTCTCAATGAGGACTTTTTTATATCTGGAGGAAATTTTAGCTATCCAGTTTTACCGCTTCAAGCAGGTCAAAGATCACGGTAGTGACATCCTGACTCAACTCGCGGTTATTGAAAATTTCATAGGCGCTAATGGTAATGTCGGTATCGCTTGGCAACAGACGCTGTTCTTCTTCGATCAGGTCATTGATCGGTAATAAGGTCTGTTTGATTTCCAGATGCAGAATATCTTTATATTCCAGATTTTCATCGTCGAGTTCAATCAGTTGTTCATTGAAATAAGGCAGCAAAATCGAATGAAGATAGGGTTGGATGTCCTCGATATCAAAGATTTCGATATCACGGGTTTCATCAATCGTACTAATGTGGTCATTTACTTCAATTAAAATATGGTAGTAACTCACACGAATCTCCAAAGATGGCCTGAACAATGTAGCCAATCACAATAACATGAAATCAGAATAGAGTGTTTTTTATAATACTTATACACTTAAATTAATTAGGGAATTCAAGCTGATCACTTAACGGTTATAAAGCAAGGTCTTGTCTGCAGGTCGCAGCTGGAAGTGTTGCAGATTCTGTTTACCCAGCACCGGATACATCAGTGCTTCCGGGTCATTATGGTGATACAGCCCCAAGGCATGTCCGAGTTCATGTGCCAGAGTCAGACGGAGATCATCTTCTGCATCAAACTGATAGACATGAATTTGATCACCCATAAACACGCCTTTATGAAATTCGCGGGCAGGGAAACGCTGTTGGGCTTGAATGATATTCTGCTGATGGTTTTGCAGACCATGTTGATGCATGGAAACATTCATATTAAAGGAACTTTGCTGTTCCTGAAGGTACTGAAGTTCCCGTTGAAAACTTTCCGATTTGCGCTGTAAAGCCAAAACCTCATATTCAATCTGCTCATGTTCATAAGCAGATAAATTTGGCTGACGGCGTCGTTGCTGTAAGGCCTGAAATTCACTATTCATCTGATCTCTTTGCTGGATCAGGCGTTGCTGCTGACTTTCCAGATGCTGATGGGATGCTTCCAGATTTTTGACCTGACGTTGATACTTGGCGTCATCTGCCAGCAACTGTTTTTGGACTTTCTTCAAGGCATCATAGTCTTGCTGGCGTTGATCATAGATCAGGTGAATACTCAGCCTGGCATTTTCATCATAGACCATCAAATCATCACGATTGCTTCCCTGATGCCAGATTTCGATCGCTTCCTTGCTCAGTTGAATGACCTGATCTTTACTTAGTCCAAAGCCTGAATCGACCTGATCAATCCGGAAACGTAAGCGTGTATCGAAAGGATGCGTCAAGCGATCAGCCAGCGAGTTATAGCGCAGTTGAGGATGGGTTTGGGCCTGCATATGTAGATAGGCAGACATGATCAATCCCACTACGAGCAGACAGAGCAGAAGACGCATATTTTTTATTTAAATGTCTATTTTTTAAAAATATAGCTTAATTTTAATGCCTTTCCCATGCTTATTTGCATCATCCTTCAGCTTTTGGATAAAGCCCTAATTCGGCCAAAGCCTGCTGCAAAATTTCAAGGCGGATCGCCGGATCTATACCATTTTGCATCTGCATATTGAGTGAAAATGCCACGATTTCAGCCTGCGGTGTTTCAACCCAGCCGGTGAGCCAGCCGACTTGCGGTTCCACATCCATGCCCCAACCGGATTTGACATATAGTCGATAAGCTTTCCGCTCCTGTAAAAATAACATGGCTTTGACTTGTTGCTGGACTTGAGGATCAAAGGCCAGTTGCTCTCGGGCCAACGCAGAAACAAATTCGACTTCCTGTTTTGGAGTGATTTTCAAAGGGCCTACCAACCAGAAGTTATCGACCTGTTGACCAATCTGCTGATTACCAAATTGGATGCGTTGTACTTCCTGTTGCATCAGTTCAAGGCCAATACGACGCGCCAGTTCCTGATAGACGGGTACAGCAGACGCTTGCATGGCTTCACCGAGAGTCATATCTTTTTCCCAGGCTGAAAAACTGCGTTTCTTACCATCCCATTTAAAAATTTCATTGGTTGTGGCTTTGCCATGTTGCAGGCCAATCAGGGCATTGAGCATTTTAAAAGTAGAGGCGGGAACATATTCGGTATCTGCACGGCTTAAATCATTGCCATAGACCTGTATCTGTTGACCACGCTGAATCACTAAAACGCCAGAGCTTTGCGCCTGATCAAATAATTGGGCAATGGCTTGAGTCGATTGAGTCGAAGTGATATGAGATGGGGAAGATGAAACGGGTAAGGTACACGCCGTCAGGCTCAAGCAATTAAGTAAAGGCAGAAAAATCAGAGTTTTCATGGGTTCAGGGTATTTTAATGTTTGATTTAACTTAAACAGCTTTTCCTGAAAATACGATCAAATTTTGGTAATTTTTATTTTATTCCTTCAAGTCGAAACATAAAAAAACCGCGCGAAAGCGCGGTTTTTTCAGTTAAAGCGACAAATTATTTTTTGTCATCTTTTACTTCAGTGAACTCAGCATCTACAACGCCGTCATCCGCTTTTTGAGCTTGACCTTCGCCGCCTTGGAATGCGTTTGGATCAAAACCTTGCGCACCGCCTTGGCCTTGAGCTGCTTCATATGCACGTTGTGTAATTGGCATGATGATGTTTTGCAGCGCTTCAGTTTTCGCTTTGATGTCTTCAACGTCATTTTCTTTAGTTGCAGCTTCAAGCTCAGAAACCGCAGTTTCGATTGCAGTTTTTTCGTCTGCAGTCACTTGCTCGCCAAGATCTTTCACTGCTTTTTGTGAAGAAGCAACTAAAGCATCCGCTTCGTTACGAGCTTTTGCAAGCTCTTCAAACTTACGGTCTTCTTCAGCATTCGCTTCAGCATCTTTGATCATTGCTTCGATTTCAGCATCAGACAAACCTGAGTTTGCTTTAATCTGGATCGATTGCTCTTTACCAGTGCTCTTGTCTTTCGCAGATACTTTCAAGATACCATCAGCGTTGATGTCGAAAGATACTTCAATTTGTGGCACACCACGTGGCGCAGGTGGAATGTCGCCTAACTGGAAGTTACCTAACAGTTTGTTTTGCTGCGCCATTTTACGTTCACCTTGATAAACTGAAATGTCTACAGCAGGCTGGTTGTCCGCAGCAGTTGAGAACACTTGAGATTTCTTTGCAGGAATCGTGGTGTTTTTCTCGATGATTGCAGTCAACACGCCGCCCATAGTTTCAATACCAAGTGTCAACGGAGTTACGTCAAGTAGAAGTACGTCAGTTTTGTCACCTGAAAGTACCGCACCTTGAATCGCAGCACCCATGGCTACTGCTTCGTCAGGGTTTACGTCTTTACGTGGCTCTTTACCGAAGAATTCTTGAACCTTCTGTTGAACCATTGGCATACGAGACTGACCACCCACCAGGATCACGTCAGAGATGTCAGAAGTCGAAAGACCCGCATCTTTAAGCGCAATACGGCAAGGCTCAATCGTACGCGCAACCAGGTCAGCAACCAAACCTTCAAGTTTTGCACGTGTTACGTTGATCACTAAGTGTTTAGGACCAGTCGCATCAGCAGTGATATACGGAAGGTTGATTTCAGTTGCGTTTGAAGATGAAAGTTCGATCTTAGCTTTTTCAGCAGCTTCTTTTAAACGCTGTAACGCCAGTGGATCTTGTTTCAGGTTAAAGTTTTGTTCTTTCTTGAACTCTTCAACCAGGAACTCGATTAACGCGTTATCGAAGTCTTCACCACCTAGGAATGTATCACCGTTAGTCGACAATACTTCAATTTGCTGGTCGCCATCAAGGTCCGCAATTTCAATGATTGAAACGTCGAAAGTACCACCACCCAAGTCATAAACCGCGATTTTACGATCGCCTTCTTTCTTGTCCATACCAAACGCAAGTGCCGCAGCAGTTGGCTCGTTGATGATACGTTTAACTTCTAAACCTGCAATTTTACCTGCATCTTTAGTTGCTTGACGCTGTGCATCGTTGAAGTAAGCAGGAACAGTAATAACAGCTTCAGTTACGGTTTCGCCCAGGTAATCTTCAGCAGTTTTCTTCATCTTTTTCAAGATTTCAGCAGAAACCTGTTGTGGCGCCAATTTTTTGTCGTTGACATCAACCCAAGCATCACCGTTGTCAGCTTTGATGATTTTGTAAGGAACCAGACCGATATCTTTTTGTACCGCTTGGTCTTCATAACGACGACCGATCAAACGTTTGATCGCGAACAATGTATTTTTCGGATTCGTTACTGCTTGACGCTTTGCAGATTGACCTACCAGAATTTCGCCATCTTTATAGGC
Source organism: Acinetobacter sp. CIP 51.11 (assembly GCF_000369665.1). Lineage (GTDB taxonomy): Bacteria > Pseudomonadota > Gammaproteobacteria > Pseudomonadales > Moraxellaceae > Acinetobacter > Acinetobacter lwoffii_S. The sequence continues at coordinate 169,413 of NZ_KB850128.1, read as the reverse complement.
AATAATAGATGGAGTGGTACGCGCGCCTTCAGCGTTTTCGATTACTTTAACTTTGTCGCCTTCAAGTACTGCAACACATGAGTTTGTAGTACCTAAGTCAATACCAATGATTTTAGCCATTTGGATGTTTCCTCTAAAATTTTTTTGTGATTTACACTTGTTATCCGATATGAGAGCCGTTCGATTTTTTTCAAGTAAAATTTTTGAAAAATTTCACAAACTCCCGAATTTATTTGGCTTAAGCGCCGACCATCACCATGGCAGGACGCAATAAGCGACTGTTAAGCGTGTAGCCTTTTTGCAAAACAGTCCCAATTTCATTTGCTTTGGCATTTGGATCAATCCCGACTGCCTGATGCAGGTCAGCATTGAAACCGTTGTTGGTATCCACTGCCACAACCCCAAATTTCTCCAAGGTATGCAATAAAGATTTAAGGGTCAGTTCAACACCTTCACGCAATGGTGTTTGCTCTTCACCTGCAGCCACAATGGCACGTTCCAGATTGTCGACTGTTTCTAGAAGCTCTTTAGAGAACTTTTCCAGAACTGTATCTTTATGCTTTTCAGATTCACGCTGAATACGTTCAACACTCTTTTGTGCTTCATAAACTGCATTGGCGGTACGGGCTTTTTCTAACTTTAAATCACCTTCAAGCTGCGCAATCTGCTCTTGTAAAGACTCAACGGAAACTTCAGCCTGCTCGGTTTCAGCTTGAGTTTGCGCTGTATCTTGTTCCGCTTGCTCTTGCTCAAGTTGTTGAGCTTGCTCGTTTTGCTCAGTCGCCATTGATTTACTCCGTTTAAATGGGTTCTTAAACATGTACAGTCCTTAGGCCTCAGTGTTCACTGCGTTTATGCTGAACTGCCATGGTTGTGAAGTTCTTGATTACCTAAAGAAATCGGGGCAGGGTGTAAAAATTCAAGCGTCGACCCAGATTAAATTTAAGATTTATACAAAATACTGAATCCAGCGGATAGCAGAACAAGCTATTCAGAACACAACAGCAGGATAGGATGAGAATAAAATACACGGACATCAGCAGCGATGAATCCGAATTTTGAACTGAATAGATTTAATTCGCGACTAAATTTAAGAATTAAGTATTTGAAAATAAATATAAAAAATGAATAATCGTATTTTTGAATCAAATTAATAATTTTAATCCGTTTTAAGTATTGGTAAAAAAAATGCATCATACTTCTATTAACAGCGACCTTGTTCAGAGGAGAGAGCCGAACCGGGTTGCTGTTGCCCTATTTTAGAGTTGCTTTTTTCAAGCTGAGTATCCCCAAAACTCAGCTTTTTTTTGCCTGTTTATTTATTAGACATAAAAACGATTAATATCTAAGCAATAAAGTCTTTCACAATAGATGAACTTTTGATTAATATTTATTCCAGATTCTATCGCTGTAGTTTCTTCTTATTTTGAAATGTGTTTTCGTGGCTTATCCTGTTCTCTAGATAAGCCTTTTTTTGTCCAGAATTTACCTTTTTTGAATTTGTTGGAATCAGTCGTCTCTATTTCGGCGGTTTGTAAGATAAAACTTACAGCTTGGATAGTGAATGTCCGCTTCATGAGAGCAAGTTGATTCGATAGGATAATTTGTGTAGAGAACAGGATGTTCTGGTTGAATTGCTGAGAAGCATAAGCGAAGTGGAAGTTCGTTTAACATAACCCTCTGCAAAGGCCCTAAAGAAATTTTCTTTAGGGCCTTTGTCTATCTGGCAGCTACCTTTTTCATTAAAAAAGCCCAGTCTGGGCTTTTAATAGAGAGGGTGATTCAAGTCTTAATCGCGACGATCGCGTGAACGTTGTTCCTGATGGCGTCGGTTGTCATTCCAGCGTTGATTAGAACGATTTTGCTGGACTTTTTTACTGCGCTGATCTGTTGCACGTTTACGCTCCAGATCCTGACGACGCTTGCGTTCTGCTTCTGCCTGTTTTTGCCGTTGCGTCATGATATTTTTACGCTGCTGTTCATGGCGCTGTCGTTCCAGTTGGCTTTTACGTCGATCCAGCTCTAACTGTCTTTTACGATCCTGCTCCCAATTGCGACGTTGTAATTCCTGTTTACGTCGATCCAGTTCAATGCGTTTGCGTTGCTGTTCATATTCCCAGCGTTGCCGCTCATAGCGACGATCTTGTTCATAACGCCGGTCCAGTTCATAGCGACGGTCATAACGCTGATCATAGCGGCCATCATAATAGCCACCATCTTCAGGAAATGCGACGCAGCCTACAGCTAAAAATGCAGTCGCCAAAGACAAAGCTATAATTTTACTAGCCATAGGCATCCTCCCGATTTGTAATAAAAAATATACTTAAGCTCGCAAAAGTACGTCAAAAATAACCTTTAAACGGTCAATGACATCTTTTATAAATGAGGGTAACGTATCGAGTAGAAGCTATATGTACATTGATATTAAGACTTATATAAGAATATGGTCACTGAAACGCTAATCGTGTAGAAACTATGAAGAATTAAGAGAATAAGGACTAAAAATAATGACTGTGAATCCTCCGGTTCTGAAAAGTGTGATGGAAAAAGGACAAGGGACGGCAGCACGTATGCTGGACCGCTTACCTGGTATTGCACAGGAAGCATTGGTTAAGGCCCTGGATTATCCTCATGTCTACCCTGATTTAGACCCTTTGGTAAAATGTCTGATGGCCATCCAGATAAAACAGGGGCATAGCAGTTTTATCAGTGAGGATCTGGCACATTCGCGCACATTGTTTGATGCACGCATGAAAGCGATCGCGGCTAAACCAACTACTGTCAAAGTCATCGAAGAGCTGCGCCTGCCTTTGCAAAGTGGCAGCATCTTTGCCCGGCATTATCATCCAGCTCCACAAAAGAAGTTGCCGATGGTGATTTTTTATCATGGCGGTGCATTTATGGTGGGCGGTCTGGACAGCCATGATGAATTCTGTCGCTTGCTGGCAGTACATGCCAAAGTGCAGGTGCTAAGCGTGGCTTATCCGCTGACGCCAGAATTTAGCCCCTTGCAGATGGTACAGGTTTGTGAAGATGCCTTGGCTTGGGCACATCAGCATAGCAAACAACTAAAAATCTATAAAAACCGTATTGCCTTAGCAGGGGACAGTGCGGGCGGAAATCTGGCTACTGTCGTGGCACAGCGCAGTGCAGGTAAATCTTATGCCGCACGAGCACAGCTTTTGCTTTATCCGGCGGTCGACTTTAAAAGTCGCCATCCTTCTTTTTATGCCTATAAAGATGGACTGGTACTTTCGGAACAGGATATTGATCTGGTGACCTTAATGTATGCCCAAACCCATCAGATTGAACTGGATGATCCGCTGATTTCACCGACCTATGGTGAATTGCAAAACTTGCCGCCAAGTTATGTGATTACTGCACGGCATGATGTCCTGCATGATGAAGGTTCAATCTATGCACATAAACTACGTCAGAATGGCGTGAGTGTTCATTATCATGAATATACCGATCAGGCACATGGTTTTATTAACCTGACGCCGATCTCTCGCCGTGCCAAAAAATATGTGATTGAGATCAGCAAAAACTTCCGCAAATTCTGGGATAAAAATAGTTAAATCGAAAGTATAAATAAAAAAAGGTGTTTCTCATGAAACACCTTTTTTTATAGATAAGTTTTTATCAGTTCTTATACTTTGCTACTGATCTGTGCTTCAGGAAAGATCAGATTGAATTTGGGGACATAAAAGCTTTGCAGCAATTTGGCTTTGGAAAAATCTGGAAATATATTCTCGGCATCTTGCCATTCTACTTGCGAGAGTTTGGAGAGGTGACCGCGGAACTGTGGACTAAACTGAAAACGCTGACCTTTCCAGGCTTGCTAAATCTTCAGCATAGATGCTGGAATATGATGACTATTAATGTAGAACTGGCGTGCAGATTTAGTTTTCTTCAGCCGAATCGTCATATGCTGGTTTTGATGCTGAATCTGACACAGCACTTCCTGATCCTTTTCCTGCCATTCAAATTGCGCATGTTCTTTGGGAATGCCCCATAAATGCTGACCGTGTACCACAGACTCATAGGTAGACACATAAATTTTAGGAATCGAGCTGAGGCGCCGTTTACTAATTAAAGGATGATCTAGAATCAGTAACTCATCATAAGGGCCAATCGGCGAGGTGTGATAACGCACCAACAAGACTTGGACCATACGACCCAGCGGAGAAGGTGCGATCCGGAATTTTTTTGCTTGCTCGATAAAGCTTGGGGTCAACCAATAATTCAGAATAAAACCCTCACCCTGCAAACGCCAAGGTGGAAACTGGTGGATATTTTGCTCCTGTAATAATGCATGCTTCATTCTTATTCTCTTGTCTTTAGTCGGCAGGTCACTGCATTATGAGTTATAAAAGATTAATATATAGTCATTCACAACCATTACTTCTAAGTAGATGAGTTAATAAATGTTAAAGAAATCATTATGTGTCATCGCACTTGCTGCGGTCAGTCTGCCAAGCTTTGCTGCAAATACGATTATTGAGATGAAGACTTCATCTGGAAATATTGAAATTGAACTCTTCAATGACAAAGCCCCAATCTCGGCAAAGAACTTCGAAAGCTATGTAAAGAGCAACTTCTATAAGGATACGATTTTTCACCGCGTCATTCCAGGCTTTATGGTGCAGGGTGGTGGCTTTGATGTGAACATGCAAGAAAAAGCCAATAATAAAGCACCCATTAAAAATGAATCATCGAATGGTCTGCAAAATAAACGCGGTACTTTAGCCATGGCCCGTACCAATCAGCCGGATTCTGCCCGAGCACAATTCTTTGTAAACCTGGTCGATAATGATTTCCTGGATCGTTCTGCTAGAAATGCCGGCTATGCGGTATTTGGTAAGGTCACTAAAGGTATGGATATCGTCGATCAGATTGCCAAAGTACCGACCCGAAACTATGGAATGCATCAAAATGTGCCGGTGAATCCTGTAAAAATCACCAGTGTGACGATTAAAGCACCAGTCGTGAAAAACTAGGCATAGAATAAAGCAAAAATATTTAATTTATATTTCTGTTTTAAAAATATATACTTATGTAATGAATTGTATGGAATTGAACCAATTTGGTGCATAAAAATAAAACACTCATGATTCCTGTGCGTTAAAAGCGCTTGCACGTGTAAGAAATTGCCCTATAATGAGCACATACCGACGAGATAGACGGAAACGAACGAAGCAGAATGGCGGAGTTGTTGAGTTTATCGAAGTCCAGCTTCTAGCACTGACGAGGTGTTAGAAAGATCATTAAGAGATTATGAAGAACAACTTGTGTGGATTTTTACTGGTTGATCGATCGAAATTATTTTCATTGATTGATGGTAGAAATTACTCGAAGTTTATTTGAGAAATATTTGTCAGAAAATTGATGAGCCAAGATTGGCACCCTTTAAGGTGCTACATAGTATTAAACTGAAGAGTTTGATCATGGCTCAGATTGAACGCTGGCGGCAGGCTTAACACATGCAAGTCGAGCGGGGAAAGGTAGCTTGCTACCTGACCTAGCGGCGGACGGGTGAGTAATGCTTAGGAATCTGCCTATTAGTGGGGGACAACATCTCGAAAGGGATGCTAATACCGCATACGTCCTACGGGAGAAAGCAGGGGACCTTCGGGCCTTGCGCTAATAGATGAGCCTAAGTCGGATTAGCTAGTTGGTGGGGTAAAGGCCTACCAAGGCGACGATCTGTAGCGGGTCTGAGAGGATGATCCGCCACACTGGGACTGAGACACGGCCCAGACTCCTACGGGAGGCAGCAGTGGGGAATATTGGACAATGGGGGGAACCCTGATCCAGCCATGCCGCGTGTGTGAAGAAGGCCTTTTGGTTGTAAAGCACTTTAAGCGAGGAGGAGGCTACCGAGATTAATACTCTTGGATAGTGGACGTTACTCGCAGAATAAGCACCGGCTAACTCTGTGCCAGCAGCCGCGGTAATACAGAGGGTGCAAGCGTTAATCGGATTTACTGGGCGTAAAGCGCGCGTAGGTGGCCAATTAAGTCAAATGTGAAATCCCCGAGCTTAACTTGGGAATTGCATTCGATACTGGTTGGCTAGAGTATGGGAGAGGATGGTAGAATTCCAGGTGTAGCGGTGAAATGCGTAGAGATCTGGAGGAATACCGATGGCGAAGGCAGCCATCTGGCCTAATACTGACACTGAGGTGCGAAAGCATGGGGAGCAAACAGGATTAGATACCCTGGTAGTCCATGCCGTAAACGATGTCTACTAGCCGTTGGGGCCTTTGAGGCTTTAGTGGCGCAGCTAACGCGATAAGTAGACCGCCTGGGGAGTACGGTCGCAAGACTAAAACTCAAATGAATTGACGGGGGCCCGCACAAGCGGTGGAGCATGTGGTTTAATTCGATGCAACGCGAAGAACCTTACCTGGTCTTGACATAGTAAGAACTTTCCAGAGATGGATTGGTGCCTTCGGGAACTTACATACAGGTGCTGCATGGCTGTCGTCAGCTCGTGTCGTGAGATGTTGGGTTAAGTCCCGCAACGAGCGCAACCCTTTTCCTTATTTGCCAGCGGGTTAAGCCGGGAACTTTAAGGATACTGCCAGTGACAAACTGGAGGAAGGCGGGGACGACGTCAAGTCATCATGGCCCTTACGACCAGGGCTACACACGTGCTACAATGGTCGGTACAAAGGGTTGCTACCTCGCGAGAGGATGCTAATCTCAAAAAGCCGATCGTAGTCCGGATTGGAGTCTGCAACTCGACTCCATGAAGTCGGAATCGCTAGTAATCGCGGATCAGAATGCCGCGGTGAATACGTTCCCGGGCCTTGTACACACCGCCCGTCACACCATGGGAGTTTGTTGCACCAGAAGTAGGTAGTCTAACCTTAGGGGGGACGCTTACCACGGTGTGGCAGATGACTGGGGTGAAGTCGTAACAAGGTAGCCGTAGGGGAACCTGCGGCTGGATCACCTCCTTAACGAAAGATTGACGATTGGTAAGAATCCACAACAAGTTGTTCTTCATACGATGTATCTGAGGGTCTGTAGCTCAGTTGGTTAGAGCACACGCTTGATAAGCGTGGGGTCACAAGTTCAAGTCTTGTCAGACCCACCACTACTGACGAAGTACGGAAAATCAGAAACATTGACTTATTGATAAGCTGGGGACTTAGCTTAGTTGGTAGAGCGCCTGCTTTGCACGCAGGAGGTCAGGAGTTCGACTCTCCTAGTCTCCACCACGTATCCTTCGGATACGTAATAAGCAAACGATCAGATAGCTTATAGAGCTTAGTGATAAAGCAGCGTATAATGCGCGGCATTGTTATTAACCTCTGTGATTTATCACAGTTTCCTGACCTGACGAAGGCTGGAAAAATCATTAACAGAATATATTTGAGTTGAAATAATTTGTTCAAACTCGTTTTTAAGATCAACACTAACAGTGATTTATTACTGTGATGTGAAGATTAAGGAAATGAGTTCTAGCGAAATTAACTGAATCAAGCGTTTTGGTATATGAATCTAATTGAAGCTGTACAGTAGTTAAATCTACGAAACGCCAACTGTATGAGTAAGTCGCAAGACGAACTCTGTTGCTTATCCTACTTGTAAGGATAAACGACTGTTTGGGGTTGTATAGTCAAGTAATTAAGTGCATGTGGTGGATGCCTTGGCAGTCAGAGGCGAAGAAAGACGTGATAGCCTGCGAAAAGCTCCGGGGAGGCGGCAAATATCCTGTGATCCGGAGATATCTGAATGGGGAAACCCACTTACCATAAGGTAGGTATTGCAACATGAATACATAGTGTTGCAAGGCGAACGAGGGGAAGTGAAACATCTCAGTACCCTTAGGAAAAGAAATCAATTGAGATTCCCTCAGTAGCGGCGAGCGAAAGGGGAAGAGCCCATTAAGTCATATAAGTTCTAGTGGAACGCTCTGGGAAGTGCGACCGTAGACGGTGATAGTCCTGTACACGAAAGGGCTTATATGATGATGTCGAGTAGGGCGAGGCACGTGAAACCTTGTCTGAATATGGGGGGACCATCCTCCAAGGCTAAATACTCCTGACTGACCGATAGTGAACCAGTACCGTGAGGGAAAGGCGAAAAGAACCCCTGTGAGGGGAGTGAAATAGATCCTGAAACCGCATGCATACAAGCAGTGGGAGCCGGCTTAGTCCGGTGACTGCGTACCTTTTGTATAATGGGTCAGCGACTTATATTCAGTAGCGAGGTTAACCGCATAGGGGAGCCGTAGGGAAACCGAGTCTTAATAGGGCGTTTAGTTGCTGGGTATAGACCCGAAACCAGGTGATCTATCCATGAGCAGGTTGAAGGTTGGGTAACACTAACTGGAGGACCGAACCCACTGTCGTTGAAAAGCCAGGGGATGACTTGTGGATAGGGGTGAAAGGCTAATCAAACTTGGTGATAGCTGGTTCTCCCCGAAAGCTATTTAGGTAGCGCCTCGGACGAATACCATTGGGGGTAGAGCACTGTTTCGGCTAGGGGGTCATCCCGACTTACCAAACCGATGCAAACTCCGAATACCAATGAGTACTATCCGGGAGACAGACTGCGGGTGCTAACGTCCGTAGTCAAGAGGAAAACAATCCAGACCGCCAGCTAAGGCCCCAAAATTATAGTTAAGTGGGAAACGATGTGGGAAGGCATAGACAGCTAGGAGGTTGGCTTAGAAGCAGCCACCCTTTAAAGAAAGCGTAATAGCTCACTAGTCGAGTCGGCCTGCGCGGAAGATGTAACGGGGCTAAAACTATATGCCGAAGCTGCGGATGCATAATTTATTATGCGTGGTAGGGGAGCGTTCTGTAAGCCGATGAAGGTGGATTGAGAAGTCTGCTGGAGGTATCAGAAGTGCGAATGCTGACGTGAGTAACGACAATGCGAGTGAAAAACTCGCACGCTGAAAGACCAAGGGTTCCAGTCCAACGTTAATCGGGGCTGGGTGAGTCGACCCCTAAGGCGAGGCCGAGAGGCGTAGTCGATGGGAAATTGGTTAATATTCCAATACTTCTGTGTAATGCGATGAGAGGACGGAGAAGGTTAAGTCAGCCTGGCGTTGGTTGTCCAGGTGGAAGGTTGTAGGCATGTATCTTAGGCAAATCCGGGGTACTCTATGCTGAGAACTGATAGCAAGCTGTACTTGTACAGTGAAGTGGCTGATACCATGCTTCCAGGAAAAGTCTCTAAGCTTCAGTTACACAGGAATCGTACCCGAAACCGACACAGGTGGTCAGGTCGAGTAGACCAAAGCGCTTGAGAGAACTCTGCTGAAGGAACTAGGCAAAATGGTACCGTAACTTCGGGAGAAGGTACGCTGTTGTCTGTGATAGGACTTGCTCCTTGAGCGGCCGACAGCCTCAGAAACCAGGCCCCTGCAACTGTTTATTAAAAACATAGCACTCTGCAAACACGAAAGTGGACGTATAGGGTGTGATGCCTGCCCGGTGCTGGAAGGTTAATTGATGGGGTTAGCGTAAGCGAAGCTCTTGATCGAAGCCCCAGTAAACGGCGGCCGTAACTATAACGGTCCTAAGGTAGCGAAATTCCTTGTCGGGTAAGTTCCGACCTGCACGAATGGCATAATGATGGGGGCGCTGTCTCCAGCAGAGACTCAGTGAAATCGAATTCGCCGTGAAGATGCGGTGTACCCGCGGCTAGACGGAAAGACCCCGTGAACCTTTACTGCAGCTTGACATTGAACTTTGATCTTACTTGTGTAGGATAGGTGGGAGGCTTTGAAGTCGCGACGCTAGTTGCGATGGAGCCGTCCTTGAAATACCACCCTGGTAATATTGAGGTTCTAACTCTGTCCCGTTATCCGGGACGAGGACCATGTCTGGTGGGTAGTTTGACTGGGGCGGTCTCCTCCTAAAGAGTAACGGAGGAGTACGAAGGTGCGCTCAGCGTGGTCGGAAATCACGCGTAGAGTATAAAGGCAAAAGCGCGCTTAACTGCGAGACCCACAAGTCGAGCAGGTACGAAAGTAGGTCTTAGTGATCCGGTGGTTCTGTATGGAAGGGCCATCGCTCAACGGATAAAAGGTACTCTGGGGATAACAGGCTGATACCGCCCAAGAGTTCATATCGACGGCGGTGTTTGGCACCTCGATGTCGGCTCATCTCATCCTGGGGCTGAAGCAGGTCCCAAGGGTATGGCTGTTCGCCATTTAAAGAGGTACGCGAGCTGGGTTTAGAACGTCGTGAGACAGTTCGGTCCCTATCTACCGTGGGCGTTGGAAATTTGAGAGGATCTGCTCCTAGTACGAGAGGACCAGAGTGGACGAACCTCTGGTGTACCGGTTGTCACGCCAGTGGCATCGCCGGGTAGCTATGTTCGGAAGGGATAACCGCTGAAAGCATCTAAGCGGGAAGCCTACCTCAAGATAAGATTTCCCCGAGACTTTATGTCTCCTAAAGAGCCGTTGAAGACTACGACGTTGATAGGTTGGATGTGGAAGCATAGTGATATGTGAAGCTGACCAATACTAATTGCTCGTGAGGCTTGACTATACAACACCCAAACAGTTGTTGTACGAACTTCGAAAGAAGTGAGGATCGATTGATTCGATATTAAGCAAAACAGCTTGATTTAGTGAACGCTAAAGAACAAAATACCCAACTCAGATATACCTGTTAATAACTCATTTGATGAAAGCTAGGCTAGCGAAGTGAAAACAACGCCCATAAGACCCAAGCAAATAGTCATAAACAGTTGTGCTGGCGACCATAGCAAGAGTGAACCACCTGATCCCTTCCCGAACTCAGAAGTGAAACCTCTTAGCGCTGATGGTAGTGTGGGGTTACCCATGTGAGAGTAAGTCATCGCCAGCTCATTATTCCTAAACACCCCCGACCATAAGGCCGGGGGTGTTTTTTTTATGCGTGGGATTTTAGTCAAATAGCTCTTGGAATTGTTGAATATTGATTAAAAACTAGACTCATGGGTTTAGATTTTTAAGGAATAAGTAAGACTTTAGTCGGATATTGCATGAAAAGTAGCTGTGTTGAACTAAGTTGTTGCGAAGACATGGCGATAAGAATCATTAAAAATAATAAATAAGAGTTAGGGTCATGTGTCGTGCTGAAAACAACGAAAAAAACTCACAGGAGGTGAGTAAAAATGGCAGAAAACATGAAGCGAGTAGCAAACACTGTAAGTGTGAATGATGTGATTGATCAGGCAAAATTCACTAAATTTCACTTAAGCATTGTATTGTGGTGTTTGTTTATTGTCCTATTTGACGGATATGATTTAGCAATTAACGGTGTCGTTCTGCCTCTACTTATGCAAGAGTGGGGCATGAGTGCTGTTCAAGCAGGCATGCTTGCAAGTACAGCACTCGCTGGCATGATGTTTGGAGCCATGCTGTTTGGGATGCTTGCAGACAAAATTGGTCGTAAAAAAGTTATCTTGATTTGTGTTTCTTTATTTAGTGCTTTTACATTTTTAGGTGGATTTACCACTAATCCAACAGAATTTGGTATTTTACGTTTTATTGCTGGTTTAGGGATTGGTGGTGTATTACCAAACTTAGTCGCTTTAACGTCTGAATATGCACCTAAACGTTTAAAAAGCACACTGGTAACCACCATGTTTAGTGGTTATGCCGTGGGCGGTATTATGGCTGCATTATGCGGTACATGGTTTACACCAAGTTTTGGTTGGGAAATTATGTTCTTCATTGCAGGTATTCCATTACTTTTTGTTCCATTTTTTTGGAAGTTCTTACCTGAGTCTTTAACTTTCCTAGTTAAAGAACAAAAAGTGAATGAAGCACGTCGTTTTATAAAGCAAGTCGAGCCAACTGCAGACATACAAGAAGATACTGAACTGGTTCTAGCTAGCGCTGATCAGACCCAAAGTGCATCAGTAAAAGCTTTATTTACAGAAAATCGTGCCACAGGAACATTCTTATTTTGGATTGCTTTCTTTATGTGCTTACTCATGCTTTACGCACTTGGAAGCTGGCTACCAAAACTGATGATGGCAGCGGGATATTCTTTAGGCAGCAGTTTAATGTTCTTATTAGCACTGAATATTGGTGCCGTGATCGGAACCATTAGCGGCGGTATTTTGGCAGACCGTTTTGACTTTAAACCTGTTCTTATGAGTATGTTAACTGTCGGTGTACTATCTTTGGTTGGTTTGGGCTTTAATTCTCCAACCCCTGTTATTTATTTACTTGTGAGTTTAGCAGGTGCCTCATCTATTGGTACCAGTATCTTGTTATATAGCTATGTTGCTCAATACTATCCTGTTGCAGTACGTTCTACTGGTATTGGTTGGGCTTCTGCTGTAGGGCGTACAGGTGCAATTGTTGGCCCAATCGTGATTGGTATGCTACTTGGTATGGAGTTACCACATAAATGGAACTTTATCGCGGTAGCAATGCCAGGTATTATTGGTATCATCGCTATTTCAATGATTCGTAAGCCACAATCTGGTCGCGTGGTGGTGAAAAAATTAAAAACAGCCAAAATTTAAACTCTCGTAATTAACCTACTCAGTTAAAAAAGCTCCTTACTTAAAGGGGCTTTTTCATATCTTTAGTATGAAATTAAATCAATATTCAATTAGTCAAAAGAATAAGCGGATTAATAGAGCTTAAATATTGGGCGAATTAAAAAATAAACATCAATTATTCAAAAGTTTATATTAATAATAGTGTGACATATCACGCAAATAAATGACATTTCCGAGAGCATAGCAGAATATCAATTAGTCTTATTGTGCCTTAAATCCCGCTTGCGTATATTGCCTGACATTGAAGATTGACTTCAGTCTTCAACAAGATGTTATGGACAAGTACTCATGGGAGATGAGAACGATGACAACGGAAAAAATAGATGTAAATTCTGTAGTCGATAATGCGAAATTCACGCCTTTCCACTTCAATGTAGTTGCTTGGTGTTTACTCATTATCTTATTTGATGGCTACGATCTGGCAATCAATGGTGTAGTTTTACCATTATTGATGCAAGACTGGGGCTTGAGTGCGGTGCAGGCGGGCATGCTTGCAAGTACCGCACTGGCCGGCATGATGTTTGGTGCGATGATCTTTGGTTCCCTGGCGGACAAGATCGGTCGTAAGAAAGTAATCATGATCTGTATTGTATTATTCAGTGGTTTAACTTTTGCGGGTGGCTTTGCCTCAAATCCAACCGAATTCGGTATTTTACGTTTCCTTGCCGGTCTTGGTATTGGTGGTGTAATGCCAAACCTGGTGGCATTGACTTCAGAATATGCTCCACAAAAAATGCGTAGTACCCTGGTAACCACCATGTTTAGTGGTTATGCCGTTGGTGGTGTAATGGCTGCGTTATTGGGCTCATGGTTTACCCCAAGTTTTGGTTGGGAAATCATGTTCTTTATCGCGGGTATTCCATTATTTTTATTACCGGTAATCTGGAAATTCCTGCCTGAATCGCTGGCATTTATTGTGAAGCAGAACAAGCAGGCTGAAGCACGCCAAATTGTACGTCGTCTGGCGCCAAATCTGACAGTAACGGATAACACGGTACTTACTTTGCCACAGGAAAATGTGCCTGAAGCAGCGAACGTGGTCAGCTTGTTCCGTCGTGGTCGTGCGGTCAATACCTTACTGTTCTGGGTCGCGTTCTTTACTTGTCTGTTAACCATGTATGCACTGAGCAGCTGGTTGCCGAAGTTGATGATGGCGGCAGGCTACTCGATGGACAACAGCCTGATGTTCATGATGGTGATGAACGTGGGTGCGGTTGTAGGTATTGTGGGTGGTGGTATTCTGGCGGATCGTTTCCACCTGAAACCGGTACTGATGGTTCTGGGCATGATGGGTGCGATTGTAATGAGCTCAATGGGCTTTGCATCTAACCAGTTCTTGCTTTACATTTTGGTATTCCTAGCGGGTGCAGCGTCGATTGGTTCACAAATGTTGCTATATAGCTATGTTGCACAGTTCTACCCACTTGCGGTACGTTCGACAGGTATTGGCTGGTCTTCTGCGATTGGTCGTATGGGCGCGATTGTAGGGCCGATCCTGATTGGTGGTTTGCTTGGTATGAACCTGCCTGCTTACTTCAACTTTATGGCAGTCGGTTTACCGGTTCTGATTACTGCAATTGCGGTTGCGTTAATCATGCATGACAATGAATCTGAGAAGATTGGTTCAATTGAACCAGCAGTGTCTAAAGCTTAAAGCTAAGTATTAAATAAGAAGCCTCCGAAAGGGGGCTTTTTTATGGTTATTAGTTGATAAAAACTAATTCACAATTTATTTTGTAGTAATTAACTGAATTATAAATATCATGACCTTAGAATTATTTATAGCATCTTTAGCTCTCTTAATTTCAGTAATGCAATTATGGAAAACTTATTTTTATAAATCTAAACCATTCTTCACGATTGGAACTTTAACAGAACAAATTTATCCGATAAAAAGTGCTAGTGAAGAATGGTATGTGTGTAGTTTTCATATGCCAATTTCAATCTCGAATCATGGTGCTCAATTACTGATTATTGAAAAACTTAGACTGAAGTTGGTTTATCAAGATATTGAATTAAAGAATAACTATGAATATCTCTATGCTAAATGGATTCTTGATACAAAAGATTCCAAAAAAATTGATAGTGATCGATTCAGATGGATAAATGATATTGATCTTGAAGATTGGATTCCTCAACTTATTCAAGCCCGATCTATACAATCAAAAAGTTTTATTTTTGAAACCCGCTGGGATTTTCCTATCGATCAGAAGTTGACAGTTACTTTGCAAGGTAAGCTTATGAAATCTAACTCTTGGAGCGATATAAGTTCATGGGATATAAATCATAATCTCACTGTTTGGCAAATGTTGGTGATGGGTGGAAGTTCCATTGGTCATACTACAGAGCCAAAAGTTTTAAGAAGATCAAAAGCCTTATCTAATAAAATTTATATTAAGAATAAGATAGAATTTAATCCTGATAATTCTTTTTTGATACCTTCTTATTCAAATAAAAAAAATGCTCTATCTAAAATTTTAAAGATACTGAATAAGCATTAATTTAAATATTAGACCTCTTGCGAAAGTATCGTTTTACCTAATTTTTGAATTGGCTAAAACCTTATAATATGTAGCTTTTGGCTGTTTAAATTTTAAATTTTGACTAACGCAAGAAGTCTATTATTCTTAGTATTATTGAGATAAGGTAATGTGATAATCGCGCTATTCTAAATAGAGTAGAGGTATAGAAAATATGAATATTAATTCATTCTCCCCAATCCCTGAAGGTGATGAAGAACTGCATCTTCCTGAACTGGTGTACTGGGCATCTTTAGGCGATGTTGAACAGGTCGAGCAGGCGCTACACGAAGGTCTGGACGTCAACTCCGCCGATGAAGAAGGCTATAGCGCCTTACAGGCTGCCGCTGAAAATGATCATCTGGAAGTGGTCAAACTTTTGGTTAGCAAAGGCGCAGATATTGCCCATCGCAGTCCACATACAGCTTTAGAGCTGGCTGAAATGGCAGGCAATAAAGAGGTGGTGGCTTATCTGAAAAGTCTGGCCGGAGGTGTCTGAATATAAAAAAAGAACCTCAATGCTGAGGTTCTTTTTTTAGTGTAGGAGCTTAGGCAGCTTCGCCTTCAAGCTCTTTTAAGATCGCTTCATTGAAAGCCGGTAAATCGTCCGGATTGCGTGAAGTAATCAGTACCCAGTCACCGGTATTGCAGCGATGGACTTCTTCATCGACCCATTTCCCGCCGGCATTTTCCAGATCCAGCTTGATGCTCTTATAGGAAGTCAGATTCTTGTCTTTGATACGCTGTGCATCAATCAAAGTCCATGGCCCATGACAGATCGCGGCAATCGGTTTGTGATTGTCGGCAAAATGCTGAATGATTTTTTGCGCATCCTGATTGATTCTCAAGGTATCCGCGTTGACTGTACCGCCGGGAATCACCAAAAGATCATAATCATTCAGATCGACGTGTTCAAGACTGGTATCCGGCGTATATTGGGTGGCAGCTTTGGTATCACCTTTGACCGTCGCGACATCTTCATTTTTTTCGGCAGCATGAATCACTTCAAAACCTTTGGACTTTAGAAAATTTAAAGGCTCAGTGAGTTCATCATGTTCAATGCCTTGATTGGATGTAATAAAGAGGACCTTTTTTACCATGATTGCTGTTCCCAAAAAATGTGAGGATTTTTAGCTTAACAACAAGGGGATTCTTACAATGTTGGAGTTTTAGCTCGGAACTGTTAAGCAATGATAAATAAAATAATAGGCAGAAAAAAAGCCCCGACATCCTGTCGGGGCTTTTTCGTATCTCGTGATTTAGGTATAACTCCTGTCGTACCTCACGTCCTGGTGTTGCGATGTTATTCTTGTTTTTAGGTCTTCTGGAGCATCCTGCTCTCTATGTTTATAAAGTAATACACATCCCGGTGGCGCACTAGCAGCAGATTGCGGTTATTGCTGTACGTTTTGGCTTACATCAGCGCAGAGAAATTGAGCTGTGCAAGCTTAACCAGTTGTATTGCATTAAAAATGCACATCTAGACCGATATAAGGGCCTTTAAATTCCAGCTGTAAATCTGGACGTTGATCCTGTTCAAAATCCACTTGCATGATGCGATAACCGATTTTGGCACCGACATCGACCAGCAGATTATCAATGAAATCATATTGCAGTTCGGCTTGTACATCGGTCTTTCGGGTATCACTGCCGTGACTGTAAACCGCTTCTGCTTGGGCACTCAGTCCGGTAAAGGGTAATTTAACCCCGGCTGTTGCATAGAGCAGTGGGCTGTATTCATCCAGATCGTATTGAGTGAAAACTCCGGTCGTCAGGTTTTTCACAGTACCATCCAGATTGGTTAAACCTGCACCTATATCCGCATGCACAATAGTATCTAGCAATTCATAATACAGAATATAGTCAATATTGTTCAGCTCAATTTCTGAGGCATTGATAAGAGAACTCTGTTCGCTATTGCTGTCCAGATTGACGTATTTAATCTTGGCATTTGGTAACAATGGCACAGGATGTTCTACAGCGACAGATAGCTGCGCTGTACCTTGTCGATCTAGCTCATGCTTGAAATTGTTATCCTGACTATAGCCGTCAAAATCCCAGTAACTGAGATCCGCTTTCACGCCGATCACATCTGCATGACTGAGCGTACTGAGTCCAAAACCGAATAATAAGGTGGTGAGTATTTTTGCGCGCATGGCTCTATTCCCTAAAGCTTTATTAAAATTGGAGGTGTCTGGTTACTTAAAAACATCTTCTTAATATGGAGTAGCAAGTGCATGATATAGAGAATTTCAAAAATGTATATCCTTGGATTTTGCAGGACAATAAGATGGTAGCGAGAAGCACACAACAAGCGAAAGAGTATGCATTATATGTCGCCGGTCAGGCGGTTCAGACGGGTGAATGGCTAGAGGTCAAACATAAATATAGCCATGAACTGTATGCCCGTGTCGCCTTGGCTGATGCCAATACACTGGAACAGGCGATTCAGTCTGCCGTAGATGCTGAAGCCGAAATGGCTGCCTTGGAGCCGTTTCAGAAACAGAAAATTCTGCTGCATTGCGTACGCCGTTTTCGTGAGATTCATGAAGAACTGACTGAAATTCTGATTGCAGAAGGGGGCAAGCCGCGTAAAGCAGCCGAAGCCGAAGTTGAACGTCTGATTAATACTTTCCAGATTGCCGCAGATGCCGTGACCCAAGTTGATCAGGGACGTATGCTGCCTTTGGCCGTGACTGCGGCAGCATCCGGTTATCAGGGCATTGTGAAACAGGTGCCGATTGGTGCAGTGTCTTTGATTAGTCCGTTTAATTTTCCTTTAAACCTGACCGCGCATAAAATTGCTCCTGCGATTGCAGCCGGTTGTCCCTTTGTGCTGAAACCACCTAGCCTGACCCCGATTTCTGCCTTAAAAATTGCTGAAATTCTGGCGGAAACCGATTTACCGCAAGGTGCCTTTTCGGTATTGCCCTGTCCGCGAGAGCTGGCCGATCTACTGGTCACTGATGAGCGTTTTAAATTACTCAGTTTTACCGGTTCCGATGCGGTAGGCTGGGATATGAAAGCGCGTGCCGGACGCAAAAAAGTGGTCTTGGAACTGGGTGGCAATGCTGCTGTCATGATTGAACCAGATACCGAAATTAACGATGCGCTGATTAACCGTCTGATTGGTGGCGCTTATAACCATGCCGGACAGGTGTGTATCAGTGTGCAACGCATTCTGGTGCATCAGCAGATTTATACTGAAGTGAAGGACAAACTGCTGGCGAAACTGAAAACGATTAAAGCCGCTGATCCGAATCTGAGCACAACCTTGGTTGGTCCGATGATCAAGGAAGATGAAGCCAAACGCCTGAAAAAATGGCTGGATAAAGCCGTGAAAAAAGACGCGAAAATCCTGATTGGAGGCGAATTGAATGGTGTGATGTTCGCACCGACCTTGCTGGAAAATGTAGACCACAGTCTGGAAATCTACCGTGATGAAGCCTTTGGCCCGGTGGCAATTCTGGAAGCGTATGCTGATTTCGAATCCGGTATTGCCTGTATCAACCGCAGCCGTTTTGGCTTGCAAGCTGGAGTGTATACTCAGAATCTGAACAAGATGCTGTATGCCTGGGATCATCTGCATGTCGGCGGTGTCATTATCAATGATATTCCGTCTTTCCGGGTCGATAACATGCCTTATGGCGGGGTCAAAGATTCAGGTCTGGGTCGTGAAGGAATTCAGTCAGCCATTCGCGACATGCAGGAAGAGCGCATGCTGGTGATTAAAGCCTAAGTTTAGAATACTCATCGCTTCGATATCACAGGCAGCTTGTTTTAAATCTGCTTGTGATATTTAAACCGGTTTTTAAAGAGGTCAAAATTCCATGAGAGAATTTGATTTCCCATATCACGGCTTGGTCATGCGCCTTAGTATGAGCCGTTTCATCATTAAATAATGATCTAAAAACAGATGCTGGATCAGAGTCTTGGAATACATTTTTTAAAACAGCGACCCTGTAGTAAAACTTAAGAAAAAATATATTCCAAAAAGTTTGTCAATATATAACTTGTTTAATCTGGCTTATTTCGCAGAATTATTGAACGCTTAATTCGAATAGATTATAAATAACGAATATTTTAAGCAGAATTTACAGAAAAAATTTAAAAAAGTCAGTATTGTTGAGTCATCTACAAGGTCAGTTTTTCGATCAGACTTTAAGCAAGATGTAAGACCTGCTGACCTGTTTGTACATTAGAATTCGACGCCCACAAGGTGCCATCTAATTCAAACACCCAAAATTATTGAAAATGCTTCTTTTTTTGCTTGCGCCATAACCATAACAAGCAGCATCTAAAGAGGTTAAAAGTTTAGGTGTTCTATGACAGAAACTCGTGAGAATTGGTCCGCACGATCAGGATTCATTATTGCAGCGATTGGTTCCGCCGTTGGCTTGGGGAATATCTGGCGTTTCCCTTATGTTGCCTATGAAAATGGCGGCGGGGCATTCCTGATCCCTTATCTGATTGCGATTTTCGCAGCAGGTTTACCTTTATTGTTTTTAGACTATGCGGTCGGACACAAGTTCCGCAAAGCGCCGCCTATGGCCTATAAAAAACTCATGAATGCCGAATCTCTGGGTTGGTGGCAGGTCATGGTCACTCTGGTGATCGGGATTTACTATGCCAGCGTCTTGTCCTGGGCCGGCAGTTATATGTTCTATTCCTTTGGACAGCAGTGGGGCACAGATACCCAAGGCTTCTTCTTCAATACTTACCTACAAAATGGTGAGGGTCTGACTCTCGGTTTTGTACCTGTGCTGTTCTTTGGTCTAGTGGTCGTTTGGGCAGCAGTCATGCTGATTCTTTACGGTGGAGTACGCCGTGGGGTGGAACTGGCGAATAAAATCTTTATGCCATTGCTGGTGATTTTATTCACGATCCTGGTGATTCAGGCAGTCCGTTTACCGGGTGCAGTCGATGGCTTAAATGCTTTCTTCACGCCAAACTGGGAAGCGATGGCCAACTATAAAGTCTGGTTAGCGGCCTTTGGTCATATCTTCTTCTCACTTTCAGTGGGCTTCGGGATCATGTTGACCTATGCCTCTTACTTGAAACGCAAAACTAACCTGACCGGTTCAGGCATTGTGGTGGCATTGGCCAACTCGTCTTTTGAAATTCTGGCGGGTATTGGTGTCTTTGCCGCGCTTGGTTTTATGGCATTCAGCTCAGGTGCGAAAGTTGAAGATGTGGTATCTGGCGGTATTGGTCTGGCCTTTATTGCGTTTCCGAAAATCATTTCCAGTTTAGGTGCAGGTGGTGACCTGTTCGGTTTCCTGTTCTTTGGTTCATTGACGGTGGCGGGTATTACCTCCATGGTCAGTATCCTGCAAGTTCCGATTGCTGCGTTCCAGGACAAACTGGGCTGGTCAAAGAACAAGTCAGTGACCATTATTGCGGGTGGTTCAGCAGTGATTTCTACCCTGATGTTCTCGACACATAGTGCCATTACCTTTGTCGATATCATCGATTACTTTGCCAATAACATCGGTATTGTTGGTGGTGGTCTGTTATCGATTATTCTGTTGTCCTGGTTCCGTCGTCCATTAATGAAACAGCTGGAAGGCCATGTGAATGAGTTTGCCAGCGTGAAACTGGGTGCCAGTTGGAACTTCATGCTAACGGTGATCACGCCTTTGTCATTATTGCTGGCATTGGGCCTGACCCTGAAATCGATCATGGCAGAAGGTTATGGTGGCTATGCTGCCAGTACCCTATGGATGGTAGGTGGAGGAGTAATGGCATTCTTTATTCTGGGTGCCATTCTATTCAGCCTGATTAAAGATCGTCACAGCTAGGAGAGCGACTATGAATACATCTGCACTAATCATGATGATCATCTCTATCGTTTTATTATGGGGTGGTCTGGTACTGGCTGTGATTCATCTGGCAAAGAATCCGGAAGAACCAGAAGACTAAAAATCTTCACATAAACCTACTGTTACCATAAACGGAAGTCATTATCATCCTTGATGATAATGACTTTTTTAATGGCTGATGCTTTGACATGATTTCCGTTTCAGATGGACAAGTCTATACAGCCTTTGCCGTGACTTTATTTGCCGGGCTGGCCACCGTGGTGGGTGGGGGACTGGTATTATTCTTAAAAAAACCTAATTTCCGTTTGCTGGCCTTTGGTCTGGCCTTTGCTGCCGGGGCCATGATCTATGTCTCTTTAACCGAAATTCTGAACAAATCGATCGCTTCCTTTAGCCTAGATTTTGATGAAAAAACCGGTTTTGCCTTTGGCACTTTTGCTTTTTTACTGGGCGTAGTTCTGGTGTTATTGCTAGATCGCTTTGTGCCAAACCCACATGACACTATTGAAACCCATTCTGCCAAGGGCGTCAGTTCACCCCAATTACTGCGTACCGGCATGCTGACCCTGTTTGCGATTAGCGCACATAACCTGCCGGAAGGACTCGCGACGTTTTTTGCCACGCTAGAAAGTCCTGCTTTGGGCGCGCCGTTGGCGGTGGCAATTGCGATTCATAATGTACCAGAAGGCGTGGCAATTGCCTTGCCGGTATATATGGCCACCGGCCGTAAAGACTATGCCCTTTGGGCCAGTCTGGTTTCGGGCCTGGCCGAACCATTAGGGGCAGCGCTCGGGTATTTTATTCTGGCACCTTATATGAGTGAAACTGTCTATGGTCTGATCTTTGGCGTGATTGGCGGGGTGATGGTTTATCTGGCGCTGGATGAATTATTGCCGACGGCAAAGCGCTATTCTGAAGGGCATGAAACAGTCTATGGATTGGTGAGCGGCATGGCGGCATTGGCCAGCAGTCTGGTGATTTTTAAGTTTATTCAATAAGCCATATATTCACTAAATCACGCGCCATAAAAAAAGCAGCTTAGGCTGCCTTTCATTTTAAACGCATGACTTATGCAGTTTTTTCTATACGGCAATAGAAGAAGCCATCGCCTTGATCTGCTTTCGGCAACAACTGACGACCGTGAATCTGTTCGATGCCCCAATCGGCTTCGATCTTGATTTCTTTGGCATCGGCATGTTGAGCAAAGAATTCGACCATCTGCTGTTCGTTTTCGGCTTTCAAAATTGAACAGGTGATGTACAGCAAAGTACCACCGACTTTCAGTTGCTGCCACATATTTTCCAGAATCTGCTTTTGCAGCTGTACCGTTTGCGGAATATCTGTGGAATGACGCAGTAAACGGATGTCCGGATGACGACGGATCACACCAATTGCAGAACACGGTGCATCCAGCACGATACAATCCACCGGCTCCGGCGCTGTCCAGGTGATCGCATCAGCCGCGATAATTTCAACGTCAGCATATTCAGTTAATAGTAAACGTTCCAGATTTTCTGCCACACGGACTAAACGTTTGGCATCTTGGTCAATGGCATACAGTTTTTTCGGGCTATATTTTTCCAGGATATGCGCGGTCTTGCCACCCGGAGCGGCACAGGCATCGACCACCACTTTGCCTTCAAGGTCAGGAACTAAGGTCGCACACAGCTGGGCATGTTCATCCTGAACCGAGAAACCGCCGGCTTCATAGCCCGGCAGGTTCGGAATATGGACATTCTGTTCCAGAACGATGCCAACTTCAGAAAGAGTACAGACACGTGCTTCATAGCCTTCTTCTTCCAGAATTTCCAGATATTCATCACGGCTAACTTGGTTGACATTGACACGCAAGGTGAGCGGTGCAATCTGTTTCAAGTCATGTGACAGTTCGGCAAGCTGTTCCGGCCAGTCTTTCTTTAAACGCTTATAGAGCCAGCTTGGCAGGCCATGTGCCTGATTTAAAGCCAGATCAAATTCTTCTGTTTCACGTGAAACACGACGCAGAACGGCATTGACCAGACCGCTTAAAGGTTCAAAACCGAGCTGTTTGGCTGCAGTGACGGTTTCTGAAATTGCAGCATGCGCCGGAATACGGGTACATAAAATCTGATACAAACCCAGATATAAGCAGCTTTCTAAAGCCTGATTATCAAGAGGTTTGGTTAATAATGGCAGGGTAATGGCTTTCAGGCCGTGCCACTGACGTAAACAGCCCAAAGTTAACTCGTGATACAGACCACGGTCACGTTCAGACACGATGTTGATATGTTGATTGAGTACAGAAGCAAGTGATTGGCCGTTTTGTACAGCCAATAGGGTTTTTACAACTTGCGCGCGCAAATTCAAGTTTTTAGCTGATGATTGAATTTGGCTCATGCGAATTTATGTCCTACCGATAGTTTTTGAGTTTGATTAATTTGAACAGCATTCAGGGCTTTGCCACCTGGCCATTGCAGATTGGTGATGCAAATAGCATGTTGATCGCCACACATTACATGCACGCCGTCTTTATCCAGGGCAATCACTTCACCAGGCAGGGCATTGCTTGCCTTTTGCGTGGAAAGTGATGAATTCCAGATACGTAAATTGTTGCTGTCATCCAGTGGGGTAAATGCCACCGGCCAAGGATTAAAGGCACGAATATTACGGTCAATGTCTGCTGCAGGCAGTGTCCAGTCAATTTGCGCTTCGGCTTTTGTTAGTTTATGTGCATAGACAGTCAGGCTTTCATCCTGAACTTCACGAGTCTCAAGATAGTGCTGTAAAGCCTGTTCCGATTCGAGCACGGCCACAATCGCCTCAGCACCTTGCAGTGCCAGTTTGTCATGCAGGCTGGCAGAAGTATCTTCGGCAGTAATCGGACATCGTGTTTTATACATCATATCCCCGGTATCCAGACCGGCCGCCATTTTCATAATGGTCACACCCGTTTCGGTATCGCCGGTAGCAATCGCGCGCTGAATCGGGGCTGCACCGCGCCAGCGTGGCAACAGCGAACCGTGTATATTCAGGCAACCATATTTTGGCGTATCCAGAACCACTTGTGGCAGGATCAGGCCATAAGCTGCCACCACCATCACATCTGCATTTAAGGCTTTAAGTTCCGCTTGCGCCGCCAGACCTTCTTCAGTCGATGACTTGAAATGTAAAGGCTGATAGACCGAAAGATGATGTTCAAGCGCTAACTGCTTCACCGCAGATGCCGTGAGCTTTTGTCCACGTCCGGCCTTGCGGTCCGGTTGAGTATAGACCGCCACAATTTCATGTCCGGTTCTAAGCAACGCAGCCAATGCAGTCGCTGCAAATTCTGGTGTGCCTGCAAATATGATCTTCACACATGAAATTCCAAATAAACTTAAAAGCTATTATAAGCCAAAAGCCAAATTTCAGCCTAATCGTTGCAAAAACTTATCCGAGAAGCTTGGTGAGTGCTTGAATTTCAGTGGAATTTTTATATAAAAAAAACTCATGCAAATTGTAAAAATTATTCATGAAAGTTTTGTATTGTCCTGATGATGATGGCGGTATAGTAGATTTCATTAAGAAATTTTTATCGTCAGATCATCCAAACCTCTCTATAGACATTTTTGCCTGCATCTACACCCAAAAGGCCATCTTGTAAATCAAGGGCTTGTAGTATGATAGGTTTAAAATTCAACTGATTTAAGCTCCTTGTCAGTATGATTTAGCCAGAGTGGATCTGCCCGATTCATTGCAAGCTCAAACTTTGTTGGAAATATAAAATGCCTGACTATCGTTCAAAAACATCGACACACGGAAGAAATATGGCTGGCGCACGCGGTTTATGGCGTGCCACCGGCATGAAAGATGAAGATTTCGGTAAGCCGATTATTGCGGTGGTGAACTCGTTCACCCAGTTTGTACCGGGTCATGTGCATCTTAAAGATCTGGGTCAGCTGGTGGCACGTCAAATTGAAGCGTCAGGCGGCGTGGCCAAAGAATTCAATACCATTGCGGTCGATGATGGCATCGCGATGGGTCATGACGGCATGCTGTATTCATTGCCTTCACGGGATCTGATTGCAGACTCGGTCGAGTACATGGTCAATGCGCATTGTGCCGATGCAATGGTGTGTATCTCGAACTGTGACAAGATCACCCCGGGGATGCTCATGGCCGCGATGCGTCTGAACATTCCGGTGGTATTTGTCTCTGGCGGTCCAATGGAAGCGGGCAAGGTCAAAATCCGTGGCAATGAAAAAGCCATTGACCTAGTCGATGCCATGATTGTTGCAGCAGATGACAGCTTCACTGATGAAGAAGTCGCAGAATACGAACGTTCTGCTTGTCCAACTTGTGGTTCATGTTCAGGCATGTTTACCGCAAACTCGATGAACTGTTTGACTGAAGCACTTGGTTTATCGCTTCCGGGCAATGGTTCAACACTGGCAACCCATGCCAACCGTAAAAAATTATTTGAAAAAGCTGGTCAACTGATTGTTGAATTGGCGAAACGTCATTATGAACAGGAAGATTACAGCATCTTGCCACGTTCAATCGCAACCAAAGCGGCATTTGAAAATGCGATGACTTTAGACATTTCCATGGGTGGTTCAACCAATACGGTTCTACATTTGTTGGCAGCAGCACACGAGGCAGAAGTCGACTTTACCATGACTGACATCGATCGTTTGTCACGTAATGTGCCAGTTCTTTGTAAGGTTGCGCCGGCGAAGCAGGACGTGCATATGGAAGATGTACACCGTGCCGGTGGCATCATGTCGATCCTGGGTGAACTGGATCGCGCGGGCTTGCTGGATACTTCTGTTCCAACCGTGCATGAAAAAACTTTAAAAGATGCCTTGGATAAATGGGACATCATCCGTACCGAAGATGAAGAGGTGTATCAATTCTTCAAATCGGCACCGGGCGGTGTTCCGACCCAGACCGCATTCTCGCAAGACCGTTACTATGCGCGCTTAGATGGTGACCGTGACAATGGCGTGATCCGTAATGCAGCCAATGCCTTCTCACAAGATGGTGGTCTAGCGGTACTTTACGGCAACATCGCGCTAGAAGGCTGTATCGTAAAAACTGCGGGTGTGGATGATTCAATCCTGAAATTCAACGGGACTGCACGTGTGTTTGAAAGTCAGGATGCTGCAGTTGAAGCCATTCTTGGCGGCAAAATCACTGCGGGTGATGTTGTGGTGATTCGTTACGAAGGTCCACGTGGTGGTCCGGGCATGCAGGAAATGCTGTACCCGACCAGTTATCTCAAATCGAAAGGTTTGGGTAAAGACTGTGCACTTTTAACAGATGGCCGTTTCTCGGGTGGTTCATCTGGTCTGTCGATTGGTCACGTGTCTCCTGAAGCAGCGGAAGGTGGTGCGATTGGTCTGGTTGAAGATGGTGACCGTATCGAAATTGATATTCCAAACCGTACCATTCACCTGGCAGTGGATGATGCAACCATGGCAGCACGTCGTGAAGCCCAAGAAGCCAAAGGCTGGCAGCCTGCTGAACAGCGTCCTCGTAAAGTGTCTAAAGCACTCAAAGCGTATGCGATGCATACCACCAGTGCCTCGAAAGGTGCAGTACGTGATATCTAATTTGTAATTTTACAGATTTAAAAAGCACTCCAGACGGGGGTGCTTTTTTATTAATTGTTGAAAATAGCACGGTCGCATTTTACTTTGTGATTTTGCAATAATATTGCGTAGACAATGTTTTACTTTTGACAGCGCAAAAGTAACAAAACGCCTTTGTTTTCCTGATGCAGCATCCTTGCTGCACAGGAAAACAGCGACATCCATGTCGCTTCATCATGTGATCTGATTTGGGTAGAAAAATAATAAATGGATTAATGGGATTCGCAGAGTACAGAGTGTTGCTTTCATGTGTAGTCTGCTTTCTATACAATGACCTTAAAATAAATTGTCCAAGACCGACGCTTAAAATTGGTCATCGCCCAGGAAGAGAATAATGAGTAAAGATAATATCCGCGAGCATTCAGCCCCCGTTTATGAAGGCATTGAAAATGCACCGGCGCGTTCCATGATGCGTGCTACCGGTTTTAAAGATGTTGATTTTGAACGGCCATTTATTGGCATTGCCTCGACCTGGGCCAATGTCACGCCTTGTAATATGCATATTGATGGTCTGGCCAGAACTGTAGAGCAGGGCGTGAGTGCTGCGGGCGGCAAAGGTATTATCTTCAATACCATTACCATTTCTGACGGAATTTCCAATGGTACAGAAGGTATGAAATATTCACTGCTGTCACGGGAAGTGATCGCAGACTCCATTGAAACAGTGGTGGGCTGCCAGGCTTATGATGGGGTGATTGCAATTGGCGGCTGCGACAAGAATATGCCGGGCTGCCTTATGGGGTTGGCACGCTTAAACCGTCCGGGGTTGTTTATTTATGGCGGCACTATTAAACCGGGCGAAGGCCATACCGACATGATTTCGGTATTTGAAGCAGTCGGTCAATATGCCAAAGGTGAAATTAACGCGATTCAAGTCAAGCATATTGAAGAAGTATCCTTGCCGGGTCCGGGCTCTTGTGGCGGCATGTATACGGCCAACTCGATGGCCTCTGCAATTGAAGCACTCGGTATGAGCTTGCCGGGCTCCTCGGCACAGGAAGCGATTTCGGATGACAAGCAAATCGACTGTGCCCGTGCCGGTGAAGCAGTCATGAATCTGTTACGACTGGATATCAAGCCACGTGACATCATGACCAAGGCTGCTTTTGAAAATTCGATCAAGGTCTTGATTGCGCTGGGTGGTTCGACCAATGGCGTGTTGCATCTGCTAGCCATGGCGCATACCGCAGGGGTTGAATTGAGTCTGGATGACTTTGTCCGAATTGGCAAAGATATTCCGGTGGTGGCCGATGTGCGTCCATCCGGGAAATATTTAATGTCAGAACTGATTGCGATTGGTGGGATTCAACCACTGATGAAGCGCATGCTGGATGCCGGCATGCTGGATGGGTCCTGTTTAACGGTCACAGGTAAGACGCTGGCAGAAAACCTGGCCGATGTGCAGGACTATCCGGAAGGTCAGCAGATTATTCTGCCTTTTGATGCGCCCGTGAAAAAAGATTCCCATCTGGTGATTTTGAAAGGCAATCTGTCGCCGAAGGGCGCTGTGGCCAAGATTACCGGTAAGGAAGGTCTGCATTTTGCTGGCCCGGCACGGGTCTTTGAAGGCGAGCAGGGTGCCATGCGCGGGATTCTGGATGGCGAAGTCCAGCCGGGTGAAGTGGTGGTGATTCGTGGCGTCGGCCCTAAAGGTGGTCCGGGCATGCCGGAAATGCTGAAACCGACTTCTGCGATTATTGGTAAAGGTCTGGGCGCTTCGGTGGCTTTAATTACTGACGGACGCTTCTCTGGCGGCAGTCATGGTTTCGTGATTGGTCATGTGACGCCAGAAGCTTATGAGGGCGGCCCGATTGGTCTGGTGCAAAATGGTGATCAGATTTCAATTAACGCGGAAACTCGGGAAATGACCTGGCATGTCGCGGAAGAAGAAATTGCTGCACGTCAAGCGGCCTGGACCAAACCTCAGCCAAACTATACCCACGGTGCGCTGGCTAAATTCGCCAAACTGACTTCAGGTGCAGAAACCGGGGCGGTCACTGACCTGAATCTTGACCTCTAATCCATTGTTAAACATTGAACATTTGCTTATGACTTGATATAAGTTTTTACAGCATGCAGGGCTTTGGCTTCTGCGATCTTAAAAATAGATTATTCTGCGCAGCTTCTCATATGTTGAGCTGCGCACCGTCATTGTTGTCGAGGCCGATCTCATGTCCCTGTTACGCCGTTGGTTTGATCCAATCCGATCGAGTTGGTTTTACCAAAAACCGACCCGTCAAACGGTGTTATCTATTCAAGATGGGCTGAGTATCCATTTAAGACTGGATGATGTGTACAGTTATCTGGCGGTACAGCAGTTGCCCCAGCTCGAAGAAATTTTAAGTCCAGAACTCAAGCCGCTAAAAGTCATCATTTCCAGTGAGCATGCCGAAGCGCCGAACCAGATGTCTTTTGATGAATGGCAGCACTACACGATTAATGATGCCAAAATCTTGTCGAAACAGCACCGTTTCAGTTTTCATGATACGCCGGAATTACCGAGCGCTGAGGCCTTAAAACAGGCCGAACTGATTTTGCGACATACGCCGCTGCGTGGACAGGATTTCCTGTATTTGCTGGAAGATGTCTTCCATATGCTTTGGCAAAAACAGACCGGAAAATTACGAACTCTTTATGCCATGGCCAGTCGCCACCATCAGCCACAGGATTTTCCCGAACGTATTTTTGATCAGACCCCGATTCTGGCCAGCTATTTCAATTTAGGCGGTCGCCAGTATCAGGCGGTCGATGACCTGTTGCGTCTGACCCGGCGTCTGGAGCAGCAAAAACTGCTGACCGGTAATCCGATTTTTATGATCGATCACATTGAATGGCGTGAACATCTGATCAGTGATGCCGAGGAGCTGAACGAGATCCAGTCGATGGATCCGGAACTGGACTTGTATATCGCGCTGGAAGATCCGATCTCCTGGCTATTGCTGGCCTATATCAAGGAAGAACTGGCGGATTATTATAATATCCAGCTGAATGTCTATCCCTTGTCCTATCGTGGACGAGATGACTTTGACTGGAGTCTGGCCACGCGTTTATCCAAACGGACGGAAGTTGAATTCACTCCGTTCTGCCGACCGACCGAGCAGGCGATTGCGCCAATGGCACAATTATTTTATAGCTGTCCCGAGGAGCAGCGGATCGAGGCGATGTACCAGATCTTGCAGGCCGTCTGGACCCGTGGTGAAGACCTGTCTTATGCACCCCATTTCAAACGTTTGCAGCAACAGTTAAATATTGTCGATCTGACCCAGGACGATATTCTGGTCAAGCTGCAGGACAATGATATGCTCTGTGAAATGAAGTCGCAGCCGAATTTCCCGGTACTGGAACTGCGCATAGATGATCAAAGTTATACATTTAATAGCTTATATCGGGTCTGGATGATTGAAAGTATTTTCAGTAATGTGTTAGAAGAAAAGTATAAGAGTAATAATCAAACTGAAAGTGAACTGAAAAAACATGGAAAAGATCAAAGCTGAATCACTAGAACATGCACGTCAACAGATCGATGCCATTGATACAGCTTTAGTTGAGCTGATCGCTGCGCGTCAATTTTATGTTGATCAAACCACCCGTTTCAAAAAAACCGAAACCGATTTACAGTCACCGGAACGTATGGAGCAGATTGTAGAAAATGTCAGAGCTCTGGCGCAAAAACAAGGTGTCGATCAGGAGTTTATTGAACATCTATACCGTGAAATGTTCCAATACTTTATTCAACGTGAACTGAAAGAGTTTCGTCCTTAAACAGACACGTGCTTTAATAGAAGCCTTGCGGGGCTTCTTTTCATTTCTTTAATCGCAAAGTTGAAAAATATAAAGATAAAAAAAGCAGCCATTCGGCTGCTCAATACTTTTATTTCGAGTTTTATTTTTTATCGGCCAGGCTAAAGAACCAGTTCAGGATCAGTGCAGCAAACGTTGCCGTACCAATACCACCCAGATTGAAGCTGCCAAAAGTCAGGGCAAAATCACCCGTACCTAAAATAATGGTCACCGCAGCCACCATCAGGTTCTTGTTCTGCGAGAAATCGACCTTGTTCTCAATCCAGATTTTGGCACCAGCAATGGTAATCAAACCAAAGACTACAATCGAAGCACCGGTCAGAATCGCTGTCGGAATCGTGTGAATAATCGCACCAAACTTAGGCGATAAACCCAGGAACACAGCAAAGACACCCGCGACTGCAAAGATGATGGTGGAATACACGCGGGTGACTGCCATCACGCCAATGTTTTCCCCATACGTAGTCATGCCCGGCGCACCGACACCCCCTGCCAGAGTGGTTGCAACACCATCGGCCACAAAGGCTTTACCAATATGCGGATCCAGATTTTCTCCGGTCATCGCACCTACAGCCTTGATATGTCCCAGATTTTCAGCCACCAAAATCAACGCAATCGGTGCAATGATCAGCATGGCATTGACTTCAAAAGTCGGCGCATGGAAAGTCGGTAAACCGAACCAGGCTGCTTGCTGAATGGGAAGGAAGTTGATCACAGTGCCATAACCCATGACATTACTGAGTACAAAGTAGATCAGATAAGCCAATAACAGGCCGACCAATAACAGCAGGCGCTGTAATAAGCCACGGGTGAATACGGCAATTGAACCCATGC
The DNA here is from genome assembly GCF_000369665.1 of Acinetobacter sp. CIP 51.11. Taxonomy (GTDB): domain Bacteria; phylum Pseudomonadota; class Gammaproteobacteria; order Pseudomonadales; family Moraxellaceae; genus Acinetobacter; species Acinetobacter lwoffii_S. The sequence continues at coordinate 138,289 of NZ_KB850128.1, read as the reverse complement.
ACAGCACAGTGACCAGGGACATCCACATATTGAAGGTATTGCCCATCACGCTTTTCACTGTGACTGGAGCAAGGTTCAGGCCAATGATCATCACCACGGCACCGGTCACTACCGGTGGCATCAGCTTTTCAATCCAGCGGGTGCCCGTCGCCATGACCAGAAAGCCCATGAGTGCATAGAAGATGCCACATGCGATAATCCCGCCTGCTGCAACGCCAATATTTGGATTCAGTCCGCCACCACCCGCATAACCTGTTGCTGCGATGACCACACCAATAAAGGCAAAGCTTGAACCTAGATAACTTGGAACCCGGCCACCGGTGATTAAAAAGAACAGAATGGTACAGATCCCTGACATTAAAATCGCCAGGTTAGGATCAAAGCCCATTAAAAAAGGTGCTAGTACAGTTGCGCCAAACATGGCAAAAGCATGTTGTACACCCAAAATGACCGTTTGTGCGGGTGGCAAATACTCTGCGGTACCTACTGGTCGTGCATCGATACTGCCCTCATAAGGGCGCCATTTGGGAAACCAACTGGACATAAAATGAGCACTCAAAAGATAAATTGTGCACATCATACTCTTGTTCTTTAGAAGATTTAATCACTTAAACAAAATTTTTGTTCAAATTAATTCTATGACTTTATTTAAGATTTTACCGGGTGGTAAAAGAATACTGGGTTAAAATTAAAGTGAAATCAGTAGATTAATTTCTTATTATAAATAGGGGTATCTATAAATAAATCTGATTTACTATATAAAATAAAATATTTCCTGGCTATTGACTGATCAATAAAAAAGCACATCACTAGGATGTGCTTTCAAATGGGCATTTTTGCTCAGCCAGTATTACGCAGACCGGCTGCAATACCGGCAATACTAACCATCAGCGCATGATCCACCGGGGTGTTTTCGGCCTGTTGCTGTTCAAGATATAAACGGCGACGTTTCATCAGCTCAGCTTGCAGCAAGTGCAATGGTAATAGATACGGTTTACGTACCTTCATGGACTGATCCAGTACGCCGTTGCTGCTCAGGAGTTTAGATTCGCCTTTTAAGGTTAACAGGGTTTGTACTGCATCCTGCAAACGCTGGCGTAACGCTGTCCCCAGAACTTTCAGATCTTCATCCTGGGTCAGATGCGATTCGTAATACAGCGCCACATGCGCGTCGGCTTTAGAAAGTACCATTTCCAGCATATCAATCAGGGTCTGGAAATATGGCCACTCGGCCAGCATTTCATCGAGTACATTACGTTGTCCCTGATCCAGGACTTCATTTAGTGCCGCACCGGTACCGAGCCAGGCAGGCAGCATCAGGCGAATCTGGGTCCAGGCAAATACCCAGGGAATAGCACGCAAGGATTCAATCCCACCGCTGACTTTACGTTTGGCGGGACGTGAACCCAGCGGCAGCATTTGTAGTTCAAGCTCAGGAGTAACGGTACGCAGGTATTTTACAAAATGCGGATTTTCCCGTACGGTCTGGCGATAGACCTGAACCGACAGTTCGGTCATTTGATGCATCAGGTCGCGCCATTCTTGTTTCGGCTCAGGTGGCGGCAGCAGCGTCGCTTCCAGGGTTGCAGCAGTATAAATTTCCAGATTTTGCAGCGCGATTTCTTCCAGCCCGAATTTAAAGCGGATCATTTCGCCCTGTTCAGTCACCCGGATCGCACCTGAAATCGACCCTGGCGGTTGAGAGAAGAGTGCCTGCTGGGTTGGCGCACCGCCACGGCTAATTGAACCGCCACGACCATGGAACAGGGTCAATTGCACGCCATGTTGCTGGGCGATCGCCGTCAATTCTTCTTGGGCACGATACTGTGCCCAGTTGGCCGACATAAAACCGGCATCCTTGGCAGAATCCGAATAACCAATCATCACTTCATGCTTGCCCTGAATATGCTGTTTGTACCAGTGCATATTGAACAGGGTCGACATGGTTGCGGCTGCACAATCTAGATCTTTCAGGGTTTCAAAGAGAGGGACAACCCGTAGCGCCTGCTTGATGCCGGCTTCTTTTTGTAAAAGCAGTACCGCCAACACATCACTTGGATATTCTGCCATGGAAATAATATAGGCACCCAGAGACTCGCTCGGCTGTTCGGCCAGTGTGCGCATGGTGGCAAAGACTTCCTGTACCTCTGGATGTTCAATCAGGCTGCCGGCCGGTTCATTCAGATGTTTCGGCAGTAATGGACGCTTGCTTTGTAATTCCTGCAGTAAAAAGTTTTGACGGGCCTGTTCGGTCCATGTTTCAAAATTCCCCAGTCCCAAATATTCAGTAATGGCTGAAATTGCCTGACGGTGACGGCCGGATTCCTGACGGATATCCAGTTTTAGTAGTTCGATCCCAAAACTGTTGACCCGGTAAATAAAGTCCAGCAGGCTGCCATTGGCAATTTCGGCCAGATTGCAGTCCATTAGCGAGCGGTAGCATGTCAGGAGCGGTTGTAAAAGTTCGTCTTTACTTTTAATCACCAGACTGTCATCGGCATCATTGCCTTTTAATTTTTCTGCCAGCCAGTGTCGCGTCGCTTTCAGGCGGGTACGGGTGTCACGTAAATATTCACGATAGGGTTCAGGATGGGGCTGGCCCAAGGCTTCGGAAATCTCCGGACTGCATTGCTGAATGGACAGTTCCCAGCGCAGGTTTTCAATATCACGTACATAGAGATCGGCTGCTTTCCAGCGAGACAGCCACAGTACTTCCTGAGTGACGGTGTGGGTGACATTGGGGTTGCCATCACGGTCACCACCCATCCAGGAGGCAAAACGTACTGGTGCGACATCTAAGGGCAGGTTCTGGCCACATTGCGCCTGAACCATGCCATTGAGTTCGCGGATAAATTTCGGGACCGCATTCCACAGGGTCTGCTCAATAGTGGTAAAGCCCCATTTGGCTTCATCAATCGGAGTCGGGCGATGCTGACGGATTTCATCGGTTTGCCAAGCAGAGCTGATCAGCTGTTTCAGGTCGGCCAGGACTGCCTGACGTTCACGTGGCGTCAGTTTCTGCTGGTCGAATTTGGACAGGGCATTATTGATGCCATCATATTTTTGAATCAGGGTGCGGCGGCTGACTTCTGTGGGATGCGCGGTCAGGACCAGTTCAATTTTCAGTTCACAGATTTGCTGATACAGCGTGTCAGCAGAAATTTCCTGCTGTTTAAATTTGTCAAATAATGGTACTAGAGGATTAGGGGATTCTGCGGTGTCATCGAATTCACTTTGTCGGCGACGACGCACCACATGATATTGTTCGGCAATATTGGCAAAGTTTAAAAAGTGGGTAAAGGCACGGGTTAGCGGCAGGATTTCGGCATCTTCCAGACTTAAAAACAGTTGTTCCAGTTGTTTTTCTGCTTCGACCTGTCCATCGCGAGCGCCTTTGGACAGGGCACGGATTTGCTCGATCTGATTAAACAAATCCTGCCCGGCATGTAATTTTAAGGTTTCCCCAAGCAAATTACCCAGTAAGCGTACGTCTTCGCGTAGTGGTGCATCAATCTGTTGAATCATTTTTTATTCCCTCACATGCGTACTTTGACTATACCGCGACTGCATGACAATCCAAGTCCCTAGAGACAAAAGTTGCAGAGCATTGGCTGCTTTTTTAGCAACTTTTAGGCCACATGCGGTTACAGATGATCGATCCTGAGGAAAGGCTTTAATCTGGCAGGGCATATTTCAGCATAAACAGTTCAATGGCCTGGGCAATGATCTGTTGCTGTTCTGCGCTTGAAGGAGGAGGGCTGAGACCAAGCAGAATTTTCTGATGACGTATTCCGGTGAGCAGGGACACAATCAGCTCGGTCTGTTTTTCTGGAAGATCGACCTGAATAAAGCGGTACTGCTGGGCCAGGGCAAAGAAATCATTCCAGACTGCATCCAGTTTGCTATGCGAGGCCTGATAAAACTGTTCGGTCAACGGACTTTGCTGCGAGGCCAGTTCCATCAGCAACAGATCTAGCTTGATCGCTTCAGGTAAATGAAGAATATTTAAAGCGCGCTGACAGGCCTGATAAAACTCCTGCGCAAAGTCACTGCTCGGCTGCAAGAGCTGAGGATGTTCATGCAGAATGGCTTCACAGGTATCCTCAATCGCACAGCTAAACAGGGTGGCCTTGTCCTGAAAATGGTTATACACCGTCAGCTTGGTGACTCTTGCCTCACGTGCAATCTGGTTCATGCTGGAGGCATGATAGCCATGCGCTAAAAACAGCGCTTTGGCCACGCTGAGTATGCGCTGACGCTTTTCCAGATCCTTGGTTCGTCCTACAGGTATTTGCACAATTTCTTCCAAAAAAAGTCAACACGGTCATTGCTTTGATGATTCAGTTGTAATTAGTGTACCGGGTGGTATATTAATTAAAAAACAAGCAATTCAATATATCAGCATAGTTTGCCCTAAAAAAGATGATCAGATAAGAGCGAATAAGATGAGCAGGATTTACAGCGTATTGGCTGGCATGGTGGTGCTTTGCAGCGTGACCTTAACCGGGTGCAGCAAAGATACTGCTGCAGCAGAACAGGAAGTTCCCTTTGTCATGGTGGCCACACCCACCACTTCACAGCATGAATTAAAAAGTTATGCCGGTGATGTGCAGGCGCGCCAGCAAACGGCGCTGGCCTTTCGGGTCGCTGGACAGGTGACCCAGCGCTTCGCCGATGTGGGTGACCAGGTCAAAGTCGGGCAAGTCCTGGCAACTCTGGATGTCAAAGATGCCCAGCTGCAACTGAATGCAGCACGTGCCCAGCTGGAAAGCGCGCAGTCTGCCACTAAGATTGCTCAGGATGAATTACAACGTTTCAAGCAGTTATTGCCATCCAATGCCGTGAGCCGCTCACAATATGACGCGATCGAAAACCAGTACAAGACCGCCATGTCAAATCTGAAGCAGGCACAATCCAACTATGATACCGCTAAAAACCAAACTGCTTATAACCAGCTGATTGCCACTAGAAACGGCGTGATCACTGCGCGCAATATTGAAACAGGTCAGGTGGTTGCTGCCGGGCAGGTGGTGTATGAACTGGCAATTGCCGGCGAGCGTGAAGTGGTGATTGGGGTGCCGGAACAGGCTATTTCGGAGATCAAGGTGGGACAGACAGCCACAGTGACATTATGGTCCAAACCTGAAGAAAAATTTGCCGCTTTTGTTCGCGAGATTTCACCGGCAGCGGACCAGTCGCGTACCTTCAGGGTTAAAGTTTCCTTACGTGAAGGCAATGGCCAGATCCAGTTGGGACAAAGTGCCCGGGTATTTTTTCAGCATAGCCGCGATAATATGCTTAGTGTGCCGTTATCCAGTGTCTCGGCAACGGATCAGCAGGCTTATGTCATGGTGGTCCAGCCGGATCATACCTTACGTAAAGTCCCGGTCCAGCTCGGTGCCTATGGCCGGGACAGTGTTCCTGTACTCAGTGGCCTGAAGCCGGAAGACTATGTGGTGATTGGCGGCGTACATCTGCTGCGTAACCAGCAAAAAATCAATCCGATTGATCGTGAAAACCGTCGTGTGACCATTCAGGCAGGGAGTTAAGCATGAACTTTAACCTGTCGGAATGGGCTTTAAAAAATAAAGGTCTGGTGCTGTATTTCATGATCCTGCTCGGTCTGATCGGCATCGTCTCTTATTCCAAACTGTCACAAAGTGAAGATCCACCTTTTACCTTTAAAGTCATGGTAATCCAGACCTATTGGCCGGGTGCCAGTGCCAAAGAAATCTCCCTGCAGGTCACTGACCGGATTGAAAAGGAACTGATGACCACGGGACAGTATGAGCGCATCATGGCCTATTCGCGTCCGGGTGAATCCATGGTGACTTTTGTTGCCAAGGATTCCCTGGCTTCGAAAGATGTCGCTGACGTCTGGTATAACGTGCGCAAGAAGGTGGGCGATATCCGGCATGAATTGCCACAAGGGGTACAAGGGCCGTTCTTTAATGATGAATTCGGCGATACCTTTGGCAATATTTATGTGCTCAAGGGTAAAGATTTTGACTATGCGACCCTCAAGGAATACGCCGACCGCTTACAGCTGCAACTGCAACGGGTCAAAGATGTTGCCAAAGTTGAGCTGATTGGCCTACAAGACCAGAAAATCTGGATTGAGATTTCCAATACCAAGGCCATTCAGCTGGGCGTTCCAGTCATGGCGATTCAGCAAGCCCTGCAGCAGCAAAATGCCACCACCCAGTCCGGTTTTTTTGAAACCGGTTCAGACCGGATTCAGGTGCGGGTCAGTGGTGCATTAAACAGTGTTGAAGAATTAAGACAGATGCCGCTGCTGGTCAATGGCAAAACTATTCAGCTAGGAGATGTCGCAGAAGTCTATCGAGGCTTTAGTGATCCGGCACAGCCCCGGATGCGCTTTATGGGCGAAAACGGCATTGGTATTGCTGTATCGATGCTCAAGGGTGGGGACATCATTGCCTTGGGTAAAAATCTGGAACAGGAATTCGCCCGCCTGCAAAAAGCTCTGCCACTCGGCATGGAGCTGCAAAAAGTCTCCGATCAGCCGGTGGCAGTCAAACGCAGCATTAACGAATTTATGAAAGTGCTGGCAGAAGCGGTGGTTATCGTATTGCTGGTCAGTTTTTTCTCGCTCGGTTTCCGGACCGGTCTGGTGGTGGCTTTCTCGATTCCGCTGGTGCTGGCCATGACTTTTGCCGGTATGCAGCTGTTTGATGTCGGACTGCATAAAATTTCCCTGGGGGCCCTGATTCTGGCTCTCGGTCTTTTGGTCGATGATGCCATTATCGCCATTGAAATGATGGCGATTAAGATGGAGCAGGGTTATAGCCGTTTACAGGCGGCCGGGCATGCCTGGCGCACCACGGCTTTTCCAATGCTGACAGGCACCCTGATTACCGCTGCCGGTTTCCTGCCGATCGCCACTGCAGCATCGAGTACCGGGGAATATACCCGTTCGATTTTCCAGGTGGTGACCATTGCATTGCTGGTGTCCTGGATTGCCGCGGTACTGTTTGTGCCATATTTAGGCGATAAACTTCTGCCGGATTTCAACAAGGATTTAATTCAGAAAGCGCCGTGGTATCAGCGTCTCTGGGCACGTCTACGCAAACAGCCAGAACCTCAGCCGATTGTGCATCATGCCGGAGAACATTATGACCCTTATCAAACCCGGTTTTATCAGGGCTTTCGCCGTTGGGTCGATGCCTGTGTGACCTATCGTAAAACTGTCATTGTTGCCACGGTCGGAATTTTTATTCTGTCTATTTTAATGTTTAAGCTGGTGCCGCAGCAGTTTTTCCCACCCTCGAACCGGGCTGAAATTCTGGTGGATCTCAAACTTGAAGAAGGTGCTTCACTGAAGGCCACTGAAGCTGCAGTAAAAAAAGTAGAAGCCTTTTTATCGAAACAAGAGGGCATTGATAACTATGTGGCTTATGTCGGGATGGGTTCTCCACGTTTCTATTTACCGCTCGATCAGCAGTTGCCGCAAACCAGTTTTGCCCAGTTTGTGGTGCTGGCATCCTCTTTAGAGGATCGAAATGAAATCCGTAAATCCTTAAGTGACCAGATTCGAAAGTTATTGCCGGAAGTGCGTACCCGGGTGTCCTTGCTGGAAAATGGCCCACCTGTGGGCTATCCACTACAATTCCGGGTATCGGGTGAAGACCTAGGATTAGTCCGTGAATGGGCGCAGAAAGTTGCAGCCACCGTGGGAGAAAATCCAAATACCACCAATGTGCATCTGGACTGGGGCGAGCCGAGTAAAGTCATCAAATTACAGATTGATCAGGATCGTGCCCGTCAGCTTGGGGTGAGCAGCAGTGAACTGGCCAATGTACTCAATAGCTCGATTTTGGGGGCCGGTATTGATCAGTATCGGGAAAAACGTGAACTGATTGAAATCCGTTTACGTGGTGCTCAGGCTGAACGGGTGGAGGTAGCATCTTTAGCCAGTCTGGCTGTTCCGACCGCAACCGGTACATCGGTACCTTTAGCGCAGCTTGCCAAAATTGAATACAGCTTTGAAGAAGGTCTGATCTGGCATCGGAATCGCTTGCCGACCATTACCGTGCGTGCCGACATTCGTAGCAAACTGCAGCCCGCTACTGTGGTCAATGAACTCAAAGAGCCACTCGAACAAATCCGGGCAGAGCTGCCGAATGGCTATCTGCTGCAAGTGGGCGGTACGGTTGAAGAATCTGCTCGCGGGCAGAACTCGGTTAATGCCGGCATGCCTTTATTCCTCGCAGTCGTCATGACCTTGCTGATGATTCAGCTTAAGAGCATATCACGGGCCTTTATTGTATTTCTGACTGCACCTTTGGGCATTATCGGAGTAGTGTTATTCCTGTTAATTTTCAATAAACCTTTCGGTTTTGTTGCGATGCTCGGGACGATTGCCTTATCTGGAATGATCATGCGCAATTCGCTGATTCTGATTGACCAGATCGAGCAGGATATTCAAGCCGGAGAGTCGCAGTGGGATGCCATCATCAATGCCACAGTACGCCGTTGTCGTCCGATCGTATTGACCGCACTGGCTGCAGTTCTGGCGATGATTCCCTTGTCCCGCAGTATTTTCTTCGGGCCGATGGCGGTGGCGATTATGGGTGGTTTGATTGTGGCGACATTATTGACCCTGTTTTTCCTGCCTGCACTATATGCACAGTGGTTTAAAGTGAAAAAAAGTTTAAATTCTGTTTAAATTTGTCATAATTTCAGGTGCGAAATTTGGAAATTTTCAATATAGTAGCACCTGAGATTTTTATAATTTAAAAAAATAAGTAATTGCTGCATTGGCCGAGCTGCCAATACGGTAACGAGGTTGAACCGAACATGACTCAAGATACATTAACCAAGATGCGACGTTCCGTAGCGATGGCTTATGTCTTCATGTTTTTGGCCTTATTTACCCTGTTTAGTGGACTATTGGCTTACTGGTTCGCACGTAAAGTCACTCAAGTTGATTATGCTGAAGTCTGGTTACAGGCACAGGCGCTGTGGATCATGCGTAATATCGTGATTTATACCATTTTGGCGATCTTTGCTGCACTGTGGTTTATTCCCCTGTTTTTCTTTGCCTGGGACAGCCAGTTATGGGTCAAAGCCTGTGTGGTGACCGGAGTGATTTTCAGCTTTATTGCTTTTATTTTCCTGATCAATGCCTGGTTTAAAGGCATCCATAAATTCTCTCAAAACAAAGCTGTGTTCTAAAGCGTATAATTTTTTTCATATTTACCCTTGTAAAACTCGGTTTGACCCCAATTTCAGACCTCAGTTGAATATTAAACAAAATTCCGTGAGGAGCATCGCCAGACATGGCTAAACGTGATTATTATGAGGTTTTGGGCGTCGCTAAAACCGCTAGTGATGATGAAATCAAAAAAGCCTACCGTAAGTTGGCGATGAAATATCATCCAGACCGTAACCCGGACAATGCTGAAGCTGAAGAGAAATTCAAAGAAGCAGCAGAGGCCTATGAAGTGCTCTCTGATGGTGAAAAGCGCAGCATGTACGACCGTATGGGCCATCAGGCCTTTGAAGGTGGTATGGGCGGTGGCGGCTTCGGCGGTGGTTTCAGCGCAGAAGACATTTTCAGCCAGTTCGGTGATATTTTCGGTGGTGCTTTTGGTGGCGGCGGTGGTCGTGGCCAGCAGCGCGCGCGCCGAGGTTCCGACTTACGCTATGTCATGGAACTGACCCTGGAAGAAGCGGTCAAGGGCGTCAAGAAAACCATTACCTTTACTGCACCGGCACCGTGTGATGCCTGTGATGGTAAAGGCTCAAAAAATCCAAACGATGTAGAAACCTGCCGTACCTGTCATGGTGCCGGTCAAGTGCGTATGCAGCAAGGTTTCTTCTCGGTACAGCAAACCTGTAGCACCTGTCGTGGTCAGGGCAAGATCATCAAGAACCCATGTAATAAATGTCATGGTTCGGGTGTGTCGGATCGTCAGCAAACTCTGGAAGTCACTATTCCTGCGGGTGTGGACAATGGCGACCGCGTACGCTTGACTGGTAAGGGTGAAGCGATCCGTGATGGTCAGTCAGGTGACTTGTACGTAGAAGTGGTGGTGCGTGAGCATGAAATCTTCCAGCGTGATGGCGCTGATCTGTATATGGATGTACCGGTATCGATTGCTGATGCAGCCTTGGGTAAGGAAGTTCAGATTCCTACGCTGGATGGCCGTGTGAGCCTGAAAATTCCTGAAGGTACGCAAACAGGTAAACTGTTCCGTTTACGTGGTAAGGGGGTTAAACCGGTACGTACCAGCATGCAAGGTGACTTACTGTGCCGTATTGTGGTGGAAACTCCAGTGAATTTAAGTGCACGTCAACGTGAACTGTTAAAAGAACTGCAAGAAACCATGGATGGTGAAGACAGCAAGTCATCACCAAAGAAAAAATCATTCTTTGATCGCTTGTTTGATTAATTGAGTGAAAATAAAAAGGACGCTGAGGCGTCCTTTTTTATTATGTAGATAAGATACTCTAGATTAGAAGATGCTATTTATTAGTTGATAGCTATCTTATTGTTTGATAGGTATCGCTTAAACATAAAAACCGCCTAAAAAGCGGTTTCTGTTTTTATATTTGACTATCTAAATAGAAAGTATGAGTCCAAATTTGGAGGGAGATAGATATTTTGTAAGTGAGAAAAAAGCATCATTCCCGAAATTAAAAAGGCCAATATTGTTATTACAGAGCTATATAATCGCATTCATTACTTATCAAATTTACCAGTACAGCAGATTACTCTTATTTTGTTATCATGACAATAAAAGCTTAATCTTATTGAAATCACTATAAATTTTTAAAATTTCATTTTTTAATAAATAAAATAAATATATATATAAGAAAACTTGATTAACTAAATTTTTCGTGTATAGTTAACTTAACTAGAAAAAAGTCTTGTTTCGGTAAATCTTCTTTAAGTATCGCAGTTTTAGTCATAATCCTTCGTTTTTTTCAGATTTGAAGTCTCATTCTTTATTATTTCAAAGTTATATTCAGTCAATAAATTGACTAAAAATTATTAAAAAATTAGTAGGATATATTATGTCAAACTCAAATGTTGTTAAAGGTACTGTAAAGTGGTTCAACGAAACTAAAGGTTTTGGTTTCATTCAACAAGAATCAGGTCCAGATGTTTTTGCTCATTTCAGCGAAATCGCCAGTTCAGGTTTTAAAACCTTAATGGAAGGCCAACTGGTTGAATTCAGTGTAGCTCAAGGTCAAAAAGGACCGAATGCTGTAAATATTGTTGCTATCTAAGCAAGAATAAACAGTAAAAAAAGCACTTAATAAGTGCTTTTTTTATCGTTCAAAATTCAATTTTAAGTTATTTTCCAAATTGGAAAAATCTTTAGAAAAACAGGATTCAAGTTGTTAAAAATAAATGATTTAATTGCAAAATCTAAAAATGGTACTGAAATTATTGTTTCGTTAATTCCTCTCAATAAAATGCAAAATACACGTCAGGGTTTAAAAAGAATTGAAGTGGGTAAAAGAGTTCTTCTTTCATCTGGAGTTGAGGTAGATTTAAACTTAGATGGCCGTACATTCTATACTTCTCTAAATCAATTATTTAAGCTAAATCATAAAGTTATTTAAAGATAAAATTAAGAAACATCAATTTTTAGTGGAGATTTCGCCACTTTAACTATTATTAAAGGTATAGATATGCTTAAACAAAGTATCAGTGTGAAGGATCAGTTTGGGGCTCAACACGCTATTCAAGCAACAGTCGATCATCATTTTTCTAAAACACAATCTCATTCCAATATAAAACATATCACTGTAGATGGTGAAGATATTCGTCCCAGTTTTGAAATGTGCTTTCAAAGTACCTTAAGTGGAAAAATTTTCAAAATTGTATAGACCAGGCAAATTTTGCTTTAGGTATTATTATTTTTAATAAGTTCCCTAAGAGCTAGATAATTCATTTGTTCAATCTAAGGACTGATTTTTGTATAAAGCAAAATCGAGTCCTTTTAATCTCAATAAGACTTAAAATCTTATCTGCTCATCAATTCAAAAGTAGATATTCATAATTAAAATTTAGTAAAAAGTCTTGCATAAGAATCCTGTTAATCTAACTGAGATTTAAATCATCAAGATTTTGAGCTCAATTAATAATGGCGAGACTAAACAGGAAAAACTGTATTGGCAAGTCGTCTGTTTAACTTCACAAATCAGTAATCTCAGTAAATCAATGCAAAATCATAGCGATAAAATTGTGAATAAACTTATTCCAGCTATATGAGCAATTGCTAAAAACTATAGACAAGTCAAGTGGATCTATATCGTATAGCTTTGATGGAAGTGATTGCCTAACTTCTTAGACTCGATTAAAACTCTTATCAATATCAGTGATTTCGCTCTTTGAGTATTTTCATTGATTTTTATTCAATGCATCTTAGTGTTATTCCGCAGTTTTGCTATAGTAAGAGCAATTTTGGATCAACATCAGGACTATGTTATGTCAGCTACACCACGCATTGGGATCTTGGGTGCAGGCGGTCGTATGGGGCGTATCCTTATTCAGGCTGTGCATGAAGCAGGTTATCAGTTGGCGGCTGCGGTAGAACGCCCTGAAAGTACACTATTAGGCGCAGATGCGGGCGAACTTGCCGGAATTGGCGCAACAGGTGTGAAGGTCGTGGGTAGCCTTACAGATGTAGTCAAAGACTGTGATGTCGTGATTGATTTCACTGCGCCAGCAGCGACCGTCAATCATCTGAAAATCTGCCGTGAAGCCGGTGTCGCTATCGTAATTGGTACGACGGGTATGAATGACGAGCAAAAAGCCTATCTCGATCAATCTGCCACGGAAACTCCTGTAGTTTATGCAGCGAATTATTCAGTGGGTGTGAACGTTTCGATCAAACTGCTTGAACTGGCATCTAAAGTGTTTGGTGACACGGTTGATATTGAAGTGATTGAAGCACATCACCGTCACAAAGTAGATGCACCATCGGGTACAGCTTTGATGTGGGGTGAGGCGATTGCGGAAACTTTGGGTCGTGACCTGAAAGAAGATGCGATATATTGCCGTGAAGGTCATACCGGTCCGCGTGAGCGTAAGAGCATTGGCTTCCAGACCATTCGTGGTGGCGATATTGTCGGTGAACATACCGCGATGTTTATTGCCGATGGGGAACGTGTGGAAATTACCCATAAAGCCACCAATCGCATGAACTTTGCTTCTGGTGCGGTACGTGCTGCGGCTTGGGTCGTAGGCCGTGAAGCACGTAAATATGATATGAAAGACGTGCTTGGTTTTAACGATATTCAGGTTTAAAACCGAGTTAAAATCATTTATAAAAAAAGTATAAAATTAAAATAAGACGAATAAAAAATGCAAAAAATGATTTTTCTGTTCTGTGCAGTGGCGCTTGGCGCCATTGCGCAGGCCAAGCCTGTCGGGACGCCTAAACTCAGTATTCATAAAAATAATATCAAGGTCTGGACCTATCAGAGTGAGCAAAACCCGGTCTTTCTGTATAAAGCTGAAACCACCTATACTGCACCAATTGAAAATGCCGTGTCCCTGATTCTGAATGTCGAGCATGCAGTACAGTGGGTTCCCTATATGGGTAGCATCAAGGTCCTGTCCCGCGATGATAAAAAAGGCGACTTTACCCTGTATATGGTGCTGGATTTTCCATTTCCCTTAAAAGACCGTGACCTGATTGTACAGGGCAAGATGATCAAGGAAGCCAATGGCCAGATCACCATCAAGAATAAAGCCATCCAAAGTGCCTATCCTTTAAACCCGGATTATGTGCGTTTAACCGATTATCAGGGCGACTGGACTTTTCAGAAACTGGCCAATAATAAAGTCAAGGTCTCTACCTATGGTTATGCCAATCCGGAAGGTTCCATTCCTTTGAGCTTCGTAAATATGTTTGTGCAACAGCAACCTTATCAGATGCTGCAGAAAATGAAGACCGAGCTGGCCAAGCCTTCATCTATTGCGGTCTTGCCTGAAGCTCTACAATAAAAAAGACCCAATTTCTGGGTCTTTTTAACAGCTGAAAATAAGCAGGATTTAAGCTGTAAAATCTGCTTTAAGCACAATCCGGTAACGGGCTTTGCCAGAATGCAGATGTTCAATCGCTTGGTTCAGTTGTGACATCGGGAAGACTTCAATTTGCGGAGCAATATTTTTACGTGCAGCAAATTGGAGTAACTGACGTAATGCCGCCGGCGAACCTGTCGGTGAACCGGTAACTGACTTGGCTCCGCCAATCAACATGCCAGCCGGAATCTGCATCGGCTCAAGTGGTAAACCCAACATATGTACAGTACCGTTCGGTGCCAGAGTGGCCAGATAAGCCTGCCAGTTCAAGGTGACATTGACCGTACTCAGCAGTAAATCAAACTTGCCACGTTGGGCCTTTAATGCAGCGACATCACGACTGTTCACTACATGGTCAGCGCCCATGCCTTTCAGTTCTTTGCTTTTATCCAGATTTGAGGTGAAAGCGGTAATCTCACAACCCCAGGCTTTCAGCAGCTTGATGGCCATATGCCCTAAACCGCCAATACCAATTACGCCAACATGATGAATGGCCTGAATCTGATGTTTCAGAATCGGATCGAATACGGTAATCCCACCGCAGAGCAAAGGGCCGGCACTTTCAGGATCTAGATCGTCAGGTAGGGGAATGACCCATTGCCAGCCGGCACGCACTTTGTCGGCAAAACCACCGGCATGTCCGACAATGGTCGCCACCTGACCACCAGTACACAGCACCTGCTGGCCTGAAATGCAGGGATCGCAATATTGGCAGCTTTCCGCTGTCCAGCCGATTCCCACTCGTTGACCAACTTTCAGGCCTTTGGCTTCTACACCCAGATGGGTAATGGTACCGATAATCTCATGTCCTGCTACGACCGGATACACTGAAGAACCCCATTCATTATTGATCACTGAAATATCGGAATGACAGAGACCGCAGTATTCTACTTTGACTTCGACCTGATGCGGCTGCAATTCTCCGGCATCAAACTGATAAGGTTCAAGTTCCGCACCTGCGGACATAGCAGCATAAGCTTGAATAATATTATTCGACATGATTTTCAGCTCTTATTTAAATGCGAGGATATTGTTTTAAAATCACAATGATTTTCATGGTCATCGACCATACCAACGGCCTGCATAAAGGCATAGCAAATGGTGGGGCCGACAAATTTAAAACCAGCCTGTTTTAATGCTTTAGACATTCTCTGGCTCTCAATGGTTTGAGCGGGTGCTTGCCGATAATCCACAACATCATTATTCAGTCGCGGTTGCTGGGCAAAAGACCAGAGCCAATCCACCAGATTAATCCCTTGCTGTTGCAGTTTCAGCCAAGCTTGGGCATTCTCCCGAATGGCATTCAGCTTGCCGCGATGCCGTATCAGGCTAGCATCTTCAAGTTTTATTTGGAGTTGTTGATCTGTAAGTGAGGCGATAGACTCAATCGAATATTGAAAAAAATGTTCACGATAAGCTTCACGTTTTCTGAGAACGGTAATCCAGGCCAGACCGGCCTGCTGTCCTTCCAGACACAGCATTTCAAACAGGCGATTTTCATCCAGCAGAGCCTGTCCCCATTCCTGGTCATGGTAGGCGATATACAGCGGATCACCGGAGCACCAGCCACAGCGTTGCACAGTCATGTGATGCTCCTTGTTTTGATGCTTTTATAATTTAAACACAGTCCATTGATCCTGCTGATTGTCCCAATACGACAGTTCAGCCTGATCCAGATCGCTAAATTGAATCCACATATCTTTACCGGCCTTGTCAGCATAACCGGTACTGATCAGAAGCGCATCCTCGGTAATTTCCATCACCCAGCCCTGGTAAGTTTGACCATTCAATACAATTTTTTGTTGATTGCCTGATTCAGCAAATTCCACCAGACGATTGATCAACGCTTCTGACATGTAAATATCCTAAAATTAACGTAAATAGGGATAAGGGTTGACCACACCGCGGCCCTTGCCCTGTAAATAAATTCCATAATGTAAATGTGGTGCAGTATGCCGGGCATTGCCGCTGTTACCGACATAACCAATCAGCTGGCCTTTTTTGACATAGTCACCGACTTTTAAGCCGCGTTTATGGCCATCCAGATGCGCATAATAATGCCAGGAGCCGCCTGGTCCCAGAATCCAGACTACTTTACCACCCAAATTGTTGTTACGTAAATCTGCAATCAGACCCTCAGTCGCGCTAAAGACTTCGGTTCCACGTGGAGCCATGATATCAATGCCTTCATGTAAACGTCCGCGACTGCGCGAAGCGCCCCAGGTATCTGATAATTCACGTGCCTGTACGCGTGCCACCGGGATGGGCAGAGAGGACGGCACTCGCATACTTTTCAGTTTTTGCACGACGATAGGATTGAGCTGTACAGCAGGGGGTTTTTTCGGTGTACTGCTACAGGCGGTTAGTAATATGGCAATTAAAGCCACCCAGGTCAAAGCAAGATATTGGCGCACGCTATTCATCCTTAAATATTGGCAATGCTCATTCTGAGCTGATCGGTTTTTTGCTTTGTCCAGACTATGTCATACATTTACCGCAGAGATCAATTTTTTCATCGCTGTTGGCAGACCGCAATCAATGGCTGTCTCTGGACGCATCCAGCAGCCTTGCAGTTCAATGGCCAGATGTTCCTGCTGATCCTGATCTACTGTAAAAACAATCGCTTCAAGGTGCCAGGTAAAATGGGTAAAACTGTGGCTAATCTGGGTTTTTTTGACGATATTTTTCAGGCCAAGTTGCTGGCATTGCTGTTCCAATTCATGTGCATTTTCAATAATCGGCAGACACCAGAGACCGCCCCAGAGACCGCTATTGGGACGTTGCTGCCAGAGCCAGTCTGTACCGGACTGGATTAGCAGGACCTGAGCAGAGCGTACCGGAACCGGTTTTTTGGCCTTCTTGAAAGGCAATTCATTTTCTAGTCCTTGCTGATGTGCCTTGCAATGCTGCTGCATTGGACAATACAGACACAAAGGCTTTTTCGGCGTACAAACGGTCGCGCCCAGATCCATAATCGCTTGGGTATAGTCATGATTGCGTTCGATAGGACAGAGCTGTTCCGCCAGTTGCCAGAGGGCACGCTCATACACGGGTTTGGACAGATCATCTTCAATGGCAAAGAAACGTGACAATACCCGTTTAACATTACCATCCATAATTACGCCATATTGACGTAAACCGAGTGACATGAGGGCACCAGCGGTAGAACGGCCAATGCCGGGCAAGGCCATCCATTCTTCTAGGGTTTGAGGGAATTGCTGCTGTGCTGTCACGATGCCGGCCGCTTTATGCAGATTGCGGGCGCGGGCATAATAGCCGAGACCTGCCCAGTAGGGTGCGACCTCATCCCATGAGGCTTGACCTAAGTCCTGAACAGTCGGAAAACGCTGGATAAATCGTTCGAAATATTGCAGTACAGTTTTGACCTGGGTTTGCTGCAACATGATTTCAGAGACCCAGACTTTATACGGATCATCTGTCACTTGCCAGGGCAAGTCATGACGACCATGTAAATCAAACCATTCCAATAGGGCATCTGAAAATACGAACATGAACACATAGCAACCGAATAAGCAGCAGCTAGTATAGCGGAATCAGCAGGGTGGGAATGTGAAAAGTGAGATAAAAACGTAGATGTTCATCGAGCTTGATAGAACTTAGCTTTCATAAAAATAAATGCTCCGGAGAGCATTTATTTTTGATCAAAAATCCGGTTAATCGTTAATTCCCCAGCGCTCATCCAGCTTCAAGGTCTTGCCTGCATAACGCGGAATAATATGAATATGCAGATGTTCAACCTTTTCCTGAAATACTTCACCATCAATAAAACCGACATGAAAACCGGCAGGCTGGTAGCGTAATTGCAGTTCATTGCGTGCCTGTTCCAATAAAGACATCAAACTTTTACGTTCTTTGTCAGTCACTTCAAAAAATGAGGCCACATGCCGCAATGGAATGATCACACAATGACCTTCGGACAATGAATTTGGTTCAGGCAACACCACACCATAATCATTTTTGGCAATGACATCATATTCGTCAAAATTGCAGTAGGGGCAGTTGGTTTCAGCCATCATACACATTCTCCTCTGGTAGGATTTATCTTTCTTTTCTTCATGAAGTATCTGAAATATTCAGCCTGTAAACAAGCCGAATAGTTGTTTCTATTTATGCCAAATGACGATCCAGCAAAGCATACATTGCTGCCAGGCCTTTTTGTTCCGCTTCTGCATTGTAACCAAGATCCACGCCATTGGCTTTGGCCCGTTCATCCGCAAGCGGGTTGCTAAAGCCATGTTTGGCATTTTCAAAAACAATCACTTCATGCTCGACTTTGGCAGCATGCATTTCCTCATGGAAACTGGCGACATCATCCAGGGTTACCATGCTGTCTAGTTCACCATGTAGCACCAGGATTTCCGCCTGTACCTGACCTTCCTGAGCAGGTGCTTTTGGCGACAGAATGGCATGGAAAGTCGCCACCACTTTTAAAGGTGCATTAGAACGGGCCAGATCCAATACGACTTTGCCGCCGTAGCAGAAACCAATCGCTGCAAGCTTATCAGCATTGACTTCATCCTGTGCTGCCAGGGCATTCAAGGCTGCTGTTGCACGGTTAACGATAGTGTCAGGATCTTCAAAAGTCTGCATCATCCACTGATGAGCCTGATCAGAATTGGTCGTGACTTTTTTATCCCCATACATGTCCATGGCCAAGGCCGCATAGCCATGTTCTGCAAGTTCACGGGCGCGCTGTTCGGTATATTCATTCCGACCCCACCATTCGGGTGCGACCAGTACACCGGCAACAGGGGTATCTGTTTCTGGGGCGGCAAAATAACCAATTAATGGGCTGCCATCCTGCGCAGTATAATGAATTTCGCGAGTCTTGATTGCTGCCATGCTGACGTCCTCTATTGTTGTTGAATTGCTTGATTAAAACATAACATAGCAAAACTGATCGGAATGTGACATGAAAACCTGCGATTTAAGGATACTTAAGCCCATAAAAAAAGAGAGGCCAATATAGAACCTCTCCGATTTTAGATCTGGAAAAATAGGACTTATTATTTAATAATTTCCAGTAATTCCACATCAAAAATTAAAGTACTGTTCGGTTCAATTACATCCCCTGAACCAATCTGTCCATAGGCCAGTTCGGCCGGAATGAAGAAACGATATTTGGCACCTTCTTTCATCAGCTGTAAACCTTCGGTCCAGCCGGTAATGACTTGGGTGGTACGAAATACCACGGGTTGATTACGGGCAATCGAGCTGTCAAAAACCGTACCATCGATCAAACGGCCTTCATAATGTACGCGGACATTACTGTTTGCGCTCGGCGATTTACCTTTTCCTTCCTGAAGAATCTGATATTGCAAACCTGATTTTGTGGTTTTTATCCCCGGTTTTTTTGCATTTTCAGCCAGGAAAGCCTGACCAATTTTGGCATTTTCATCAGCCTGCTTTTTCAGGGTAATCAGCTCTTTGGCTTCAGCCTGACGCTTAAATTGGGTCAAGACTCGCGCCATGTCTTCCTCACTTAAAGTCGCCTGTTTGCCAGCGGCTGCCGCTTTTAAACCGGCACTGAAGGCATCCAGATCAATGCCTTGTAAGGAATCGGCATTGCTTTTTCCCATCAGATAACCAAAGCTGTAGCCGACCTGTTCAGCCTCAGGACTTTTATTGGTGACTTCTTTGGCAAAGAGACTGCCTGAACTCAGCAGTAAAACCATCAAACTTGTTTGTATTTTCATGATTCATTCTCAAAATAAAGGAGAGCGCGTTGCTCTCCTTTTCGTGGATTATTTTACTTCGATGAGTTCCACATCAAAAATCAAAGTACTGTGTGGAGGAATCGTACCTGGCACGCCCTGTTCACCATAACCGAGTTTAGATGGGATATACAGGGTTGCTTTACCGCCTTCTTTCATCAGTTGCAGACCTTCGGTCCAGCCTGGAATGACCTGATTGAGTGGGAACTCAATCGGTTCGCCACGTTCAACCGAACTGTCAAACACGGTACCATCAACTAATTTCCCTGTGTAATGTACTTTTACAATTGAAGTTGCTGCAGGCTGTTTGCCTGTACCTTCTTTGGTCACTACATATTGCAAACCAGATGCGGTAGTTTTTACCCCAGCTTTTTTGGCATTTTCAGTCAGGAAAGTATCACTTGATGCCTGAGCCTGTTTGGCACTATCCACTTGCTTCTGCTGCATTTCTTTTTGGAACTGCTCATAAGCTGCTTGTAATTCTTCTTCAGTATAAGCAGGAGCAGTACGGGCATGACCTTCGCGAACGCCTGTTACAAAGCTGTTAATATCCAGCTCAGGTGGAGTTTGATGAGCGACTTCATAACCGAGTGCATAGCTAATTTTAGAAACAGCAGAGGCATCTTTAGATGCTTTTGTGGTTTGAGCAGCTGGGTTTTGAGTTGCATAGTAAACAGGTACTAGCGCGGCACCGCCTAAAAGAACAGCGACAGCAATCGGTAAGGCCTTACTCATGTATTATTCCAATCTAATGTTATCGTTGAGGTTCATTCCATCTTAGCAGAAAATTTTGAGAAATCTTGCAGAATGGGTGGTTTTTTAGCAAGCGAACATCGCTGTTTTGTTGAAGTTTAAAGATGTAAAAAAACCAGCAATCGCTGGTTTTTTATCTAAATGGGATCAGCCATTTTGTTCTCTAGACTTATAACTGTAAATGTAATCATAACTATAGCTCCCCCCGGCTGAACGCTGGATATCATTCAGGATAAAGCCATTTACGATACAACCGGCCTGCTTAAAGCGGTTCAATGTAAGCTCCAGCTCCTTCATTTGTGTTTTTGCATAGCGCGCTACAACTAAATTAATTCCAACATAGCGTGATACGATAATCGCATCAGTGACAGCCAATACAGGTGGTGTATCAATAATGATATGGTCATAGTGCGGAATCAGAGATTGTAGTAATTCCTTGAAGCGTAGTGAATTGAGAAGCTCAGAAGGATTTGCTGAAATTTCACCACAGGTGATTACATTTAAGTTAGGAACATTGGTGTTTTGTACCACCTGTTCTAATGTAATTTGCTCATTCAGGTATTCAGTTAATCCATGTTGATTATCCAGATCAAAATATTTGTGGATATGACCACGACGCAAATCTGCATCAATCACCAATACGCGTTTGTTTTTTTCCGCCATGATAACCGCCAGGTTACTGGAAACAAATGATTTTCCAACTTTTGGTGCTGGACCTGAAATCATGATGATATTGTTCTTGGCTTGGCTTAGGGCGAAATGACTCGCTGTACGTATGCTTCGCAAGCTTTCGATCGCGATATCATCGCTATGTTTAAGGGCTAATACGAAAGGAATCTTTTTCTTTTTGAGTAGTTTTAGCCCAGGTTTCTGACTCGGAGAATGGGCAATATTTGCATACACTGGAAGCTCCAGTTGATATTCTATTTGACTGCTATCTTTCACACCAGAACGCAGCATATTGCGGAATAGTGCCACCAAGATTCCCACAAAAATACCGAACCAAAAGGCGAGGAACAGAATTAGTGGTGTTTTCTGTTGCACCTGGTCAATTGGTTCAAGTGCGGTATCAATAATATGGACATTGCCAATCTCACCCGCTTTGGCAACACGCAGTTGTTGGTATGAATTTACCAGGTTGGTATACAGTTGCTGTTTGACTTCGACTTCACGTGACAGTTGCAAATACTGGCGTTGTATCTCTGGAATATTTTTGAGTGTTGTATTCAGTTCACGAATCTTGCCATTGATCACACGAAGTTGAGCCGTAATTTCTCGCATGGCTGGATGTAGTGCTGCATATTTGGCAGCTATTTCTGCCTGTCTCTGTTCAAGTAAGACTTTTTGCGTTTCTAAGGTGACGCTCTGATTTAAATACAATTCAGATTCTTTAGCAATATCAACTGTATTATGCCGTTGACGGAACTGGTTAAAGGCGAATTCTGCATTATCAAGCTGTTTCTTTAAATCTGGTAATTGTTCATCCAGAAACGCCAGTGTCTGCGCTGTTTCTGTTGAACGGCGCGTAATATTATGCTGGCTATAAATCGCTAAAATCGTGTTCAGGACTTTAGTGATGTGCTGTTTATCTTGACCCTGATAGCGAAGCTGCAGAACTCCACTCAGTTCTCCTTTTTCTGTCACTGAATAATTGGCAAGAATAGAATCAATCGCTGTTGGCAACGAGAGTTTTTGTATCCGGTAACTGCGATCTAGATTATCTTGACTAAAGATTGCAATTTTCCAGTCTCCCTGTGCAGTTTTGGCTTGAACGGGCTGGTTAAGTGCGCCCTCAAAGACAGTTTCTTCTGTCACTGGATTGATCAAGATAAAGCTCTGTGGTTGAAACTTCAGTAGGAGATTTTTATCCTGGTACGCTACGGGAACTTCAAACTGACGGATATCAAAGCTTTTTTCACCTTCTTTAAAGCGTACAGTTTCGGGTTGATATTCGGTCTGAGAATTTTTGCCGTAAATGAGGCGATTGATAAAGGAGTCTTCAGTGCTCGCAATATGGAGATCCAGATTTAAACGATCAATCACTGATTCCAGAATCGTGCGTGATTTTAAAACCTCAATCTCAGCATTTGATGAAGACATCTGACTAATAATACTTGACAAGCTGCCTAATAAGGCAGCTGATGCCCCTTTATTTTCTTCGACCTGAACGATTGCATCCACCTTATAGTTAATGGCTGCGGTACGCATGTACAGCAACACTGCCATCAGGCTAAGCAAACCACACAAAAGGATGAGCTTCCATTGCGAGAGCAGGGAAAAGAACACCCCTTTTAGGTCAATCATATTTTCGGTATTGTTATTTTTGTTCATAATTTTACTATCTAAAAGTTTAAAAGTGATTTTCCAGTCTTTGAGTTAGTTTTAATAAAATAATCAAAGACTTGCTGCTTTTCTGAGAAAGAATCCTACATATTTTGGTTTTATTGTCCTTTCTTGAAATATCTAACCCACATAAGGCCAGATATTTTAATGATGATCAGAATAATACGGTTTTTATTTAATCTGTTTCATATCGAGTTTTGAGCACCATGGATTTGCAGGTGAAGTCCGTGAGCTTATATCAAAATAGTGGGTGGTCATTGATGACTATAATCATTCCAAATCACTGAAGTTATAGATTTAATCTACGAATGCAGGCGGATGTTATGAATAAACTTTCAGTCATTAATTGATACCCCCCATATTTCCTAAAAGACCCCGAAAAGATTTTTAATTTTCATAGCTGAGTTACCTATCGTATAGCTGAATCAGCGACATATGAAAATGGAAGAATCTGGCTAACAACGCGTTCCCAACGGGTCAGACCTGTGGCATCAACATAGACAATGTCATTGCTACGCATTTTGAACTGTTTCGCTAGGCCAAAATCTCCAAGGTTTTTTAGACTTAAGTGATATATTTCAGTCATCTGATTGTCCGAGTTGCCACGTAAGACATAAATCCGGCTAGAACTCGCGGAATAGGGATTAATCCCTTCACTTTCACCCAATACATCAGCAAGAGTCATGCCTTGGTCACGTAGTGGTAAGGGCTTATTGGCACTGGCCTCACCCATGACATAGATCTTCTGGTTTTCACGAGGACTGATATAAAGAGTGTCATTCGGTTGAATCAACAGCTTATGTAAGGAATATCCAGCTTTTTCCAGTGCAATGGTATTCAGGTCATAGGTCACACCCTGACGTACAAGTTGAATCGAAGTAGAGTCACCTTGCTCATTCATACCGCCAGCCAAACCGAGTGCTGTATAAACACTGACGGGTTGATCAGACAAGTAAAATTGTCCGGCCGATTTTACATTACCGACCACTGAATAGCGTTGTCCCTGATAGGAAATGACTCGCACTACCACATCCGGGCTGTTTAAGTAGGGAACTAATAGGCGTCGTACTTCCTGATTCACTTGCGGAAGGGTTTTTCCAGCTGCTTTATAACGGCCAATGAACGGAAAGTGGATATAACCATTTCGGTCAATTTGGTAGCCGTTGTTATTATCACTTGCTGTAGGAACGGCGCTAATTTCAGGATAGGCCCATAATTGAAAGGATAAAATATCCCCTGGATTCAAACGGTAATCCTGCACCTCAGTCTGAAATAAAGCAGCATAATGGCTAAGATTATGAGTTTGGGCAGACTGCAATACAGGCAGGGTGTCCTGATTCAATTTTATCAGATTGACTGGAGTTCCTAGTTCAGTTTGATAGATTCCTTCTTTTGGTAAATCATAGGTTTGAAAGCCGGATATTGCTGCACATCCAACTAGAGATAGGCTTAAGGTAAAAATACCTAAAAGGTGTCTATGGTTCACTTGAAACCCCTTTATTTTTATATATTCAGAATTGGTATTTATTAATAATTATTAATTTTTAATTCGATTTATGTGATTAACATCTAAAAAATATAATAGATCACATACCTTGTCTATAGCTATTTTTGACCCAATTAAATAACGCCAGGCTAAGACTTTGCAAAAAGATGGAAGAAAATAGACGTGAAAGCTTGATTGAACAAGCGGTAGAGATATAGAAAATTTTTTAACGTTATAAAGAAGATTAATTGTTTCTAATTGTTATTTTTTTTAATAGATAAGTTGAATCCTATGAAAGGAGCTATAACGATATAAATTAATCGAGAAAAGTATTTTCATATAATTTTTATCTGATCTAAAGGTTTCTTAGATTGTTGATTTTCATATAATTTAAGTATTAGTTTAATAATTTATAAAATAATTATATCTTACAAAAATTAAAATAAAACTTTGTTAATTAAAGTATTAGAATAAAAAAATAATGAATATTCGAACAATATTAGCTGAAAGGTGTGTAAAGGATTAAGATCGATATAGAGTAAAAATATTTTTAAAAACTAAAATAGATCTATAAAATGTAACTACATTTAAGTATCGGCTTTTTTTGTAAGTGGCTTATGTAATAAAATTAATATATCTTATGAACAAATCAATAAAAACAGATATGCCCAGAAGGCAGCAATACATTAAAAATAATTTGTGAAAAGTAAAATAAAAATATTAAAGGACACTAAAAATGGTGATGAAAATATTGGTAACCGGTGGGGCTGGTTTTATTGGATCTGCTGTCATCCGGCATATCATTAAAGAGACTGAACATCATATTTTAAATGTTGATAAGTTAACTTATGCAGGTAACTTGGAGTCATTAGTTTCTGTATTGGATCACCCTCGTTATCAATTCGCTCAAACTGATATTTGTGATCATCTATCTTTAACACGATTATTTTCAGACTTTGAGCCAGATGTGGTCATGCATTTGGCGGCAGAATCTCATGTGGATCGTTCCATCGATGGTCCGGCTGAATTTATAAGTACAAATATCGTTGGTACCTATACCTTATTAGAGGTTGCACGAAAGTATTGGCAAAATTTGGCTGAAATTAAAAAATCTAGATTCATATTTCATCATATTTCAACAGATGAAGTATATGGCGACTTAGAAGACACAACTGATCTATTCACTGAAACTACCCCTTATTTACCCAGTTCGCCCTATTCGGCAAGTAAAGCCAGTTCAGATCATTTAGTTCGGGCCTGGCATAGAACCTATGGTTTGCCGGTAGTTGTCACGAACTGTTCAAATAATTATGGACCTTATCATTTTCCTGAAAAACTGATTCCTTTGATGATCTTAAATGCTTTGGAAGGCAGACCATTACCGGTCTATGGAGATGGTCAGCAGATTCGTGACTGGCTGTTTGTAGAAGATCATGCCCGTGCTTTATATCAGGTTGTGACTCAGGGTGTAGTGGGTGAGACCTATAATATTGGTGGATGGAATGAAAAACAAAATATAGAAGTGGTTAAAACTATTTGTCAGATTTTAGATGAATTAAAACCACAACTGAACGGGCAAAGTTACGAAAGCTTAATTGCCTTTGTTAAGGATCGGCCTGGACATGATCTGCGCTATGCCATTGATGCTTCAAAAATTGAACGGGAACTGGGGTGGAAGCCACAGGAATCATTCGAGACCGGTATCCGTAAAACTGTGGAATGGTATCTGGATAATCTGACATGGTGTCATCGCGTTCAGGATGGTTCTTATCAGCGTGAACGTTTAGGGGAGGCAGTCTAATGGCTAGCACAACCAAGGGGATTATTTTAGCCGGCGGTTCGGGCACACGTTTGCATCCGATTACCAAAGGCATCTCGAAACAGCTACTTCCGATTTATGACAAACCGATGGTTTATTACCCATTATCTGTCCTGATGTTAGCCGGTATCAGTGACGTTCTGGTCATTAGTACCCCAGAGGATATAGAAGGGTTTAAACGTTTATTAGGCGATGGTTCACAGTTTGGCATGGAGCTGAGTTATGCGATTCAACCTCGTCCTGATGGTTTAGCACAAGCCTTTATCCTGGGCGAAAAATTTATTGGCCAAAGCAATGTATGTCTGGTGCTGGGCGATAATATTTTTTACGGGCAAGGTTTTACCCCTATGCTACGCCAGGCTGCAGCACGGCAAAAAGGAGCAACTGTATTTGGCTATCAGGTGAAAGATCCTGAACGCTTTGGTGTTGTAGAATTTGATAAACAGCAACGTGTTATGTCAATTGAAGAAAAACCGAAACATCCTAAATCTAATTTCGCTGTGACGGGCCTATATTTCTATGACAATGATGTGATTCAAATTGCCAAACAAGTAGAACCATCTGAGCGAGGAGAGTTAGAGATTACTTCGATTAACCAGGCATATCTGGAGCGTGGTGATTTAAATGTTGAATTGTTGGGGCGTGGGTTTGCCTGGTTAGATACGGGTACACAGGGCAGCCTACTTGAAGCAGCTCAATTTGTAGAAACTATTGAAAAACGTCAAGGTTATAAAGTTGCCTGCCTGGAAGAAATTGCATTGAATAATGGCTGGTTGAGCAGAGAGGAAGTTTTAGCGATTGGTCAAACAATGAATAAAAATGGCTATGGTCAATATCTGATTTCTTTAGTGGGGTAATAACTATGAATCTCATCGAGTGGATAGAATTACCTAATTTGGGAGATCATCGTGGCAGCTTGGTGGTCGCTGAAGCCAATCGGAATATTCCTTTTAGTATACAGAGGCTCTATTATATTTTCGGTGCTCAGCCTGATGTTCCTCGTGGATTTCATGCACATAAAGAGCTTCAACAAATTGCTTTTTGCATCCAAGGCAGTTGCAAAATACTGATGAATAATGGCAAAGAAAGACAAGAGGTCTTAATAGGTCAGCCTAATAAAGGATTATTTATCCCACCAATGGTTTGGCATGAGATGCATGGTTTTTCAGAAGATTGCATATTGTTGGTATTGGCAAGCGATCACTATGATGAAAGTGACTATATCCGTAACTATGACCAGTTTTTAGAAGAAGCAGATAAGGTTGTTATTAAATAGATATTTAGATAATTAAAATTACGAAAAATAATTCATGAGTATGATGGCTTTTGTTAATAGAGAAGCTTCAGAAAATAGAATTATAAATAATAATAAATATTAAGGAGATGTATGAGATGATTAAACCACTTACATCATTGCGTATGTTTTTTGCGCTATTTGTTTTTCTTAGTCATTTGGCCTTTCTAAAAAATGATACAAATTATGAAAATATTTTTTACAGTATTTTTGATGAAGGATTTTTAGGCGTCAGTTTTTTCTTTATATTAAGCGGATTTATTTTATCCTATAATTATAAAGAAAAATTTATTATAGGAAATATTTCAAAAAAAGAGTTTTATATTTCTCGTTTAGCAAGAGTGTATCCAGTACATATTGCGACTACGGCACTTGTACTCCTGTTAACCTTTATTCAATCTGGAAAAGGGTGGGAGTACTTAATTCAACACATTTTTCTGATACAAAGCTTTTTTTTAGAAGAAAATATTCATTTTTCATTAAATTCTCCTTCTTGGAGTATTTCTGACGAATTGTTCTTTTATCTACTTTTTCCATTTGCATTTTTAATTTCTGAAAAAATAAGAACTTATATTTTTATTTTATATCTAGTAGGTATTTTAATTCTTAATATGCAGCTTAATAAAAATCAGGATCACTATTGGTTGTATATTTCACCATTTGTACGTTTCTCTGATTTTTTACTGGGTATTATTCTATTTGATCTTTATGAAAAAATAAAAGTTACTTATTCTAAAATAAATATACCTACTTTTATATTTGAATTAGGAGCAATTTTACTTTTTATTTTATTCTTTGTGTTTCATAACAAGATAGATATAAGCTATAGATACTCAATATATTATTGGCTACCTATGGCAGCAATTATTCTTATTTTTGCATTGTCTCATGTTGCTCAGAAAAAAAGTATTATTACTAATTTCTTATCAAATAAATATATGGTATTGGCGGGGGAAATCAGTTTTTCTTTTTATTTACTGCATGTTTTGGAAATACAAATTTTAAATTATATAAAAAAGATACTATCATTTAATATAGACTTAATGTTGTTCTCATTCATTATTTTTATTGTGACTTTAATAGCTAGTTTTATAATGTATAAGTATATTGAAAAGCCTCTAAATAGGAAAATGAAGAAATTTTTATTAGAGCCAGGTTTTAAAACAAAGAGTTATGAACTTAATAAATAATATTGGATTTTTACTTTAATTAATATAAATATATTAATTTTGATGAACGTAGAATGAAAAAGTAATAATAAATTTTTATATGAGATTGATAAGAATGATTCCTTTTCTTGACCTAAAAGCGATAAATGCTCAATACCGCGACAAACTTTTAGCAGCTTGTACACAGGTCATTGATTCCGGCTGGTATATCAGTGGCAAAGAAGTAGAGGATTTTGAAAGAAAATTTGCGGATTATTGTGGAACACAGTATGCCATAGGAGTTGCCAATGGGTTAGATGCGCTTATTCTGACTCTGCGTGCATGGAAGGAATTGGGGAGACTGAATGAAGGGGATGAGGTCATTGTACCTTCAAATACCTATATTGCGAGTATTTTGGCAATTTCACAGAATAATCTAAAACCGGTGTTGGTCGAACCGGATATTCATACTTTTAATATTGATGCTAAAAAAATTGAAGCAGCTATCACCACAAAAACAAAGGCGATTTTGCCTGTTCACTTATATGGACAGCTTGCTGCAATGCCAGAAATTATGGTCATTGCCAAGAAATATAATTTACTGGTCTTGGAGGATTCAGCACAAGCCCATGGTGCTGAAATAGATGGTAAAAAAGCAGGCAGTTGGGGAGATGCCTCAGGCTTCAGTTTTTATCCGGGTAAAAATTTGGGTGCGCTAGGGGATGCCGGGGCGATTACCACCAATGATGCCGAGTTAGCGCATATGCTTAAGGCTATACGTAATTATGGCTCACACGAAAAATATAAAAATCTGGTACCTGGGGTAAATAGTCGCCTTGATGAAATTCAGGCGGCAATCTTGAATGTGAAACTGAAATTTTTAGATCAGGAGAACCAGTATCGTCGTCATATTGCAGATCTTTATTTAAAAGAAATTCAGAACTCAGCGATTGAGCTTCCATTCACAAATATAAATGCCGAAACTGATACACAGCATGTTTGGCACTTATTTGTGATCCGAACTCAACATCGGGAACAATTACAAAAACATTTAGCAGAGCACGGGGTACAGACATTGATTCATTATCCGATTCCACCGCATAAGCAGCAAGCCTATCAGGAGTGGAATAATTTCAATTTACCAATTTCAGAACAAATTCATGCTGAGGTCTTGAGCTTGCCGATTGGACCGACTTTATCTATTGATGAGGCAAAGCAGGTTGTTCAGTTATGTAATGGTTTTCAAGCATAGATGAATTTACTTAGGACCAGTGTACTCAATGGCTTGGCAGTTTTGATTAAGACCATCACCATGTTTGTACTGAATAAAATTTTAGCTGTATATCTAGGACCCACTGGATATGCAGCGATAGGACAGTTCCAGAATTTTATTCAAATGGTGACTACTTTTGCAGGGAGTGCAATTAATACCGCAGTCGTAAAATATACAGCCGAATATCATGAGGATGAAAGTAAACAACGTGCAATTTGGAAAACAGCAGGTAGTATTGTTTTTCTGTTTAGTCTGATTTTCGCGTTTCTCATATTAATTTTTCAAGGACAACTCTCACTTTATATTTTCCATTCACTTAAATACCAGACAGTTTTTATATGGTTTGCAGTTTTTTTGATATTTTTTAATTTTAATACACTGTTTTTAGCAATATTAAATGGAAAAAAAGAAATATTAAAATTAGTGCTTGCAAATATTGCAGGTAGTTTATTTGCTCTTATTATCACGAGTATGCTGGCAATTAAGTTACATTTATATGGAGCTTTAGTTGCATTATCCATTTATCAGTCTATTGCATTTATAGTGACGTTATTTCTATGTTATAGAGCGAACTGGTTTAAGTTTTCATCTCTCCTAGGAAAAATAGACCTAGAAATTACCAAAAAGTTTAGCTCATTTATTCTCATGGCATTAGTGAGTGCGATTTGTGTACCCCTGTCTCAAATGTTAATTAGAGCATATTTAACTCAGGAGTTTAGTCTGGCATATGCAGGTTACTGGGAAGCGATGATCCGACTAAGCACGGTATACCTTATGCTGGTCACGACAACATTGGGAGTGTATTACTTACCCCGATTATCAGAGCTAAATAAGATTGATGAAATTAAGAAAGAAGTTTATTTGGGCTATAAATTTCTTTTTCCACTGACTGTAGTAGGAGGAATTATTGTTTTCGTACTACGTGATTGGATAATTAATTTACTATTCACTCCATCTTTCGCACCCATGCAGGACTTGTTCTTTTGGCAAATGATGGGGGATGCATTAAAAATAGGAAGCTGGATACTTGCCTATTTAATGCTAAGCAAAGCAATGACCAAACTGTACATTTCTACAGAAATTATATTTACCTTATCCCTTATTGCTTTGACCTATGTATGTACCCAGTTTTTTGGATTTAAAGGTGTTTCAATTGCCCACCTAATAAATTATGGGATGTATTGGATAGTAATCAGTTTATTTATATTTAAACAATTAAAATAAAGAGATATATAATATGATAATTGAGCAATCTTTAGTTTCCATCATTATACCAAGTTATAATCATGAGAGATTCGTGTGTGACAGTATCCGGAGTGTCATTGACCAGTCTTACCAGAATATTGAGTTAATTGTCATTGATGATGGATCTACAGATTCTTCAGTAGAAAAAATACAAGGACTGATTCCGCTCTGTGAAAAACGGTTCATCCGGTTTGAGTTTAGACATCGACCCAATAAGGGCTTGAGTGCAACCTTGAATGAAGCATTAGAATGGACACAAGGAGAATATTTTTCTTCTCTAGCTTCAGATGATATAATCTTAAAAGATAAAATAAAGATACAATCAGAATTTTTAAACCAGAATAAAAATTGTATCGCAGTATTTGGAGGAGTAGCAATTATTGATAATGATTCTAATCTTGTAAAAAATAGGGTTAAAAAAAGACAAAGTTATAATTTTGAAAAAATTTTATTATTAGAACATGATTTACCAGCTACGACCCAACTGATCCGATCTAAAGCTGTGAAAAAAATTGGTGGTTATGATGCTAAGGTAAAAATTGAAGACTGGTATATGTGGTTGCTTTTAGCACGGGAAGGGGAGTTATGTTATCTTCCTGTTGTTTTTGCTAAATACAGGCTGCATGATAATAATATGCATAAACAGACGTCTCTTATGCATGATTCGAGAATGATGATTTTAAATGAGTACCAAAATCATATTCTATTTAATAAAGCAAAAAAAAGAGCTTTATGGATAAATGCATTTGAGTTGGGGTTGTTTTCCAAAAAGAAATCATTAGAAAAAATGCTAAGCATTTTGAGAGAATATCCATCTGAAATTTTAACATATGATTTTTTTAGGTTTTTTTACTGGTTGCTTATTAAAAAAGATTTTTAATATAAATAAGTTTGATAAATGTTATTAATTTTGTTAAAGAATAATTTTTAAAATATATTAAATAAGAAAATAATTAAATTAATAATATAAAATATTAATCGGTTCTTTTACTTTTCTATCAAGTAAAAGACAATAAGAAAGGAATGGATAATGATTATTTTAAATGAAACTAATTCAAAAAATAACATTATTTTTTTAAGTGATACTAATATAAGAGATAAATCAATTATATATCTTATACTGTTTTCATTTTTTTTATCTCAGTTTTATTTTTGGTCAAGTGGAGTTCCACAATTCAGCCATATTTTTATTATGGGTGCTATTTTATTGCTATTTAGCAAAAGCTCTAAAATAAATATTGAATATTCAAATATAATTTTATTATTTGTTGCTTATGCAATTTGTGTAAATTTTGCTTGGTATTTAATTGTTCTCGATTCAAGTTATATGATGTCGACTGTTTACTGGATATTTAATTTATTGTTTTTTCTATTAATGATGAATTTAAATCAAGTTCAGATTAACTTTTTCTATGAAAAATTATTATTCCTAATTCCTTTTTCCTATATTGTTGAAATTATTATCTGGGCAAGCAACTTAGGTCGTTATGATTTTGAACCTCGATATAATGGTCTTTTTAATGATCCTAATCAGATGGCATTTTGGGTGCTGAGTAGCTGTGCAATTTATCTGTATATTTCAGGAAATGGCTTTAAAAAAATAACTATCTATTTTTTAGCCTTATTCTTAATTTTATTGACCATGTCAAGATCTGCTTCAGTTGGTTTTTTAATGTTAACTCTGGGACTTATATTTAGTCAAAAAGGAGACCTAAATAAAAGAATATTTGTATTCATTGGAACATTAGTGTTTTTTGGAAGCTTAAGCTACTTTTTATATAACTTGGGGGTCTTTGATAGTATTGCACTACGCTTTATAGAAGGGTTAGATCAACGAGACAGTCAGGTAGAAGGGCGTGGTCTTTTCAGTTTTTTAGATTATCCTCAATATTTAATTTTTGGTGCTGGGCAAGGCGCCCACTGGTTATATAACCCTACAGGAAATGAAATTCATTCAACTTGGTTAGGTATCTTATTTTATTATGGGATTATAGGAATATCCTTATTTTTAATATTTTTATATCAAATATTTAAGAAACTATCGCTTTCCAACAAGATGATATTATTAGGGCCAATGTTATATGGGTTTACCACTTATAGCGCAAGAACAATTATTTTTTGGTTTTTATTGGCGGCTTTTTTATTATTCTCAAATAATAAGGATGAATAAATATGTATATTTCTATCGGAATTCCATTTTTTAATGCTGAAAAATTCTTGGAAGATGCGATTAAATCTGTCCTTGTCCAAACTTTTCAAGACTGGGAACTCATACTGGTAGATGATGGTTCGACAGACCGGTCTTTAGAAATAGCCCGATCATTTGTTGATTCTCGAATCCGTATCATTTCTGACGGTTATAATAGAAGATTACCCTATCGCTTAAATCAGATTATTAGTGAAGCAAAATATGACATTATTGCGCGTATGGATGCTGATGATTTAATGGCTGTAGACCGGCTTGAAAAACAGATTAAAGTCCTAACTAAAAATCCAGAGATTGATTTAGTTGTTACCAGCTTGTATTCCATTGGAAATAAAAATGAAATTCTGGGGAAAAGAATTTTTTCTACCCACCAGATGCAGCCAAAAGAAATTTTGCAAGGGTTGACAAATTTATTACATCCTTCACTTCTTGCACGTAAGGCATGGTGTCAAAGAAATCCTTATCAGGAAAATAACTGCCTAGCTGAAGATTATGAATTATGGCTCTCAGCAGCTATAAAAAATGATTTTAATTATATGGTAATGCAAGAACCATTGTATTTTTATCGAGAAGTAGAAAATGTAAAAAAAGAGAAAATGATCCGTGGTTATAATACCCAGATTGAAGTAATCAAAAAATATTATAATAATATAATCGCTGATCGCGAAAAAAATAAGATTCTTCTAAAATTTGAGATAAAAAAAATTATTGTAAAAATATTAGATTTTCTAAATTTAATGAAGATCTTACATAGCCGTAGGATAACCCCTGTTTCTAACGACGAGAAAAATTTTTATAAGTCACAATTAGAACTAATAGAGCGTATAAAGCAATGATCTCTAAAAAAATTATTATCATTGGGACAACAGCCTCTAATCTTTATGGCTTTCGTAAAGATTTTATTTTGTCCTGTTTAGCACAGAATTATCATGTTTATGCTTTCGTGTCTGAATATACCAATGAATGGTTGGCTAAAATACAAAGTTTAGGTGTTACGCTGGTTACCTATAAACTTAGTCGTGGTGGATTGAACCCATTTGCTGATCTTCATTCAACTTATCAACTGATTAAAAAAATAAGTGAAATTCAACCTGATATTGTTTTTTCATATTCAACTAAGCCAGTTATTTATGCAACTTTGGCTGCTTATAAGACTAAGGTTCCTTATATCTATGGCATGATTGAAGGATTGGGTTCGCCTTTTACCATTCATAAACATGGTCAAAGTTTGAAGTCTAAATTCATACGCTTTATACAAATCTCTTTATATCGGCTTGCATTTCCATATTTAGATAAAATTATTTTTCTCAATCGCGATGATCCTAAAGATCTAGTACATCATTATAATCTTCCTCATAAAAATAATGCAATTGAGGTCTTAGGACCAATTGGCCTTAATTTACAAGAATATACCTATACGAAATGGGATACCGAGAAAAATTTATCTTTTATCTTTATTGCCAGGTTAATTGCTGAAAAGGGTATATTTGAATATTTAGAAGCTGCTCGAATAGTTAAAGAAAAATATCCTGATATAATATTTAAAATTATAGGTGGATTGGATCCTGAAAACCCAACTGGTTTAAAGCAGGCACAATTAGATCAATTGATAAAAACAGGAATTATAGAATACGCTGGCTTCGTTAAAGATGTGGATCAAAGAATACGTGAGAGTGCAGTTTTTGTATTACCCTCCTATTACCGTGAGGGCGTACCTCGTAGTACACAAGAAGCAATGGCTATAGGAAGACCAGTGATTACTACTGATGTACCTGGCTGTAATGAAACTGTAGTAGATGGTGTTACGGGTTTCCTAATTCCTAAATGGGATGTAAACGCCTTAGTAAAGAAAATGATTTATTTCATAGAATATCCTGAACAAGTAAATAAAATGGGGTATCAAGGCTTTTTATATGCTAAAAAAAATTTTAATGCTGATCATATAAATCATAGATTATTGCAAATATTAGGAATGAATTAAGATTAGAAATCATTCAATAATATTTTTATTTATAAAAATAATTTTGATTAAATTTAACTTAAAAATAAAAATAAGAAGTAGAAAATATTTAACTTATACAGGAGATTGTAATGGGCGAAAATATAAGCTTTCAAATAAAAAAATACGAAGATTCAGATGAGATTATGTGGAATAAATTTTTATTAAAATGTAAAAATTCTCACTTTATGTTTAATCGGGATTTCATGGAGTATCATTCTGATCGTTTTGAAGATTTTTCTTTAATATTCAAAAATAATGAAGAGAAAATTATGGCTTTATTGCCTGGAAATATTAAAGATAATATTTTTTATAGTCATCAAGGTCTAACCTTTGGTGGATTTCTGATTGATAGAGGAGTGCATGCTGCTGATATGCTTGAAATTTTTACTCAACTAAAGATTTTTTTAAAAGAAAAAAATATTGAAAAAATCATATATAAATGTATCCCGAGTATTTATCATAATTATCCAGCACAAGAAGACTTATATGCTTTATTTAGAAATCATGCAAATCTTTATCGTAGAGATATTAGCGTTTGTATTGATTTAGAGGAAGAATATTCATATTCAGAAAGTAAAAGAAGATCAATTAAGAAGCTCAAAAAAAGTGGGATTATTTGTGAAGAAGTAGATCAGCCTAGTATTGTTTGGGGGGTCCTTCGTGAAGTATTACGTCAGCATCATAATCAACAACCTGTACATAATGAAATTGAAATAGATTTATTGAAAAGTAGATTTCCTAATAATATAAGAGCTTATAAGTGCTGTCTCAATGGGGATATCGTTGCAGCAGCAGTAACTTTTGAAACCGAGAGAGTGGTTCATACTCAGTATTTGGCCAGTAATGATAAAGGTAGAGAGGAAAAAGTATTAGACTATCTGCTTGATTTTTTAATAAATAATAGTAAAAAATCTGCTAAAATATTTGACTTTGGTACTTCCAATGAAAATGAAGGGAAGTTTTTAAATACAGGGTTAATTAATCAAAAAGAAAGATTTGGTGCTCGTGCGATTGTACATGATTTCTATAATATAGATCTTTAGGTCTTTGTTTCACAAAAAGATGATTACAGGCTTATTCAATTGCATAAGAATGTGCTGAATAAGCCTCAAGCTATAATTTATCGGTCAACTAATTTGTACTAGCTCAAACCTGATCTGACAGTTACCTGATTTTTATTGTGCCTGTCAGGTTAAATTTGAGCTAAATTCTTCTCAGCCCAAATTTGTTTTCCATCAAGTAAAGTTTCAAATGGTGTACGGCCACAGCAGATTTTTCCTTGATGAGTCCGTTCAGTATTATAGAATTTCAGCCAGTCGTCTAGATCCGTCTGCAACTCTTCTAGCGTGCTATAAAGCTTTTTCCTAAATGTAATTTGATAAAACTCCTGCAGTATTGTTTTATGGAAGCGTTCACAGATCCCATTCGTTTGTGGTGAAGCTGCTTTTGTCTTCGTGTGATCAATGTCATTGAGCGCTAGATACAACTCATAGTCATGTTGTTCTACCTTACCGCAATACTCGGTTCCTCTGTCTGTAAGAATGCGAAGCATTGGTAAATCCTGGGATTGATAAAAAGGTAATACACGATCATTGAGCAAATTAGCCGCTGTAATCGGTGTTTTGGTTGTATAGAGCTTGCAATGAACGACCTTGCTATAAGTATCGATAAATGTTTGCTGGTAGATCCGTCCAACACCCTTGAGATTCCCGACATAAAAGGTGTCTTGTGCACCTAAATAGCCTGGATGAGCAGTTTCGATTTCACCACACGCCACATCATCTTCATGCTTACGCTCAAGTGCAGCAATCTGATGATCATTTAGTACGATACCATCCTGTGCCACTTTAGCTTCGAGTGCTTTTAAACGCTTCTTAAAGTTCTCCAAATCATGGCGGAGCCAAATAGAACGAACACCACTCCCTGAAACAAATACACCTTTCTTGCGCAATTCGTTACTGGTACGATGCTGACCATAAGCTGGATATTGAATTGCGAAATCAATGACCGCCAGCTCTGTAGCATCATCTACACGGTTTTTTAGATTTGGTACTCGACGGGACTTATTGATTAATGCATCAATGTCACCAGACTGTACTAACTCATGATAGCGATAGAAAGTATCTCTAGAGACACCCATCACTTTGCATGCTCTAGAAACATTTTGAAGCTCTTCAGCTAAATTGAGTAAGCCGACTTTGTGTTTGATGATTTGATTGTTAGTATGCAACATAAGAAAGTTACCTTTGTTTAATTAAGATTTCGACACCTTTATCAAAACGGGTAACTTTCTCTTTTTCAAGAAGAATGTACGATCAAGTCTGAACTAATACAACTAATTGTTATCTCTATAACTAATCCTTGATAAATCAAAAAACATCACGATTCGGTTTGATTTTAATACTCAATATTATGTGCAATCGAATGACTGCCAAGATTAAAGTCAAATCTATTACTGTGTTGCCATTCAATACTGTTTTAATGATAATTTCCCTATTTCAACTTTGTTTATGTATGTTCATAACTTTATGTAAAGCCTAATCACAGACCATCTGAACTTAGTTAAATAGCATTGGAGTATGCGATTCTTTGATGTGGGTATAGGATTTTAGACCACGCATATAAGTGATAATCTACTCCCCAATAAGCATGGCAAATGCTTGTTTTTGGAGTCAACCATGACACGAAGAAAACGTCGTAATCATTCAGCAGAGTTTAAAGTTAAAGTTGCTCTCGCAGCAATTAAAGGCGACCACACACTCGCTGAACTTTCTACTCAATTCGATTTACATCAAAACCAAATCATCGATTGGAAAAATCAACTGCTTGAGCAATCAGTCAATATTTTTTCACGACCAACAGCACAACAAGAACCAGAGATTGACCTCAAAGCTCTACATGCCAAGATAGGACATCAGGCATTGCAAATTGATTTTTTAGAAGGTGCGCTCAGAAAAATAGGGCAGCTGAGCGGCAAAAAATGATCGATAAGACCCATCAACTTTCGGTACGACAACAATCGCAATTGATTCAAATCAATCGCAGTACGTTGTATTACAAGCCCAAAGAGATTTCATCAACTGATTTGAGTTTGATGCGTCTGATCGATGAAATTCATCTCGACTACCCATTTATGGGCAGTCGAATGATACGAGATATGCTACAGCGTCAAGGGCATCAAATAGGTCGGCGTAAAGTCCGACGTTTAATGCGCTTGATGGGAATACATGCCTTGTATCCAAAACCCAATACCAGTAAGCCTAATCTTGCACACCGTATTTTCCCATATCTGTTGAAAAACATGGTCATCGATCACTCTAATCAAGTCTGGTGTACAGATATCACATACATTCCTATGGCTAAAGGCTTTGTCTATCTGTGTGCAATTATAGATTGGCATAGTCGTAAAGTACTGGCTCATCGAGTATCGATCAGTATGGAAACAGACTTTTGCATAGATGCGTTGCAAGAAGCAATTGTGAAATATGGTTGTCCTGAGGTGTTTAATACAGACCAAGGCAGTCAATTCACAAGTGAGGCATTTTTGAATGAGTTAAAATTTCGAAATATCCGTATCAGTATGGATGGGAAAGGACGGTGGAGAGATAATGTGATGATTGAGCGGTTATGGCGCAGCGTGAAGCATGAGGAAGTCTATTTGAAGGCTTACGATACGGTTAAACAAGCGAAACAATCAATTGCTGAATATTTGGATTTTTATAACATGATACGTCCTCATTCAAGTTTGAATAAGGCAACACCGGATGAATTTTATGATCAACATTTACTAAAAGTAATGGCAGCATAATTTAAATATTTAGAGCGGATTTATCACTTATAAAACTGAATTGAGTGGTCTAATTAACGGAACCACATTACTTTAAAAGAAGATAAGAATATATGAATATTGTATTTCACTATCAAAAAAGCAGCTGTAGATTTTACTAAACCGTAGATAGTACAGGATTGAAATTTTTAGATAAAATATAAAAACTAACCTGAATATGGCTATCAATAGTCGAAATCACTTAAGGATATAATAATTAAATTATAAAAATTATGTTATTCAAATTTTTACAAATGATATAAGTAAATTTTAGGGATTTGGATATCCATCTAATAGGATTCTTGATCCTCTTGATCCTCTTGATCCTCTTGATCCTCTTGATCCTCTTGATCCTCTTGATCCTCTTGATCCTCTTGATCCTCTTGATCCTCTTG